>NZ_JADQAH010000069.1:0-2695 GCF_022129225.1 Psychrobacter sp. Ps7
CTCAGTCGGATGTGGTGGCAGGCAATTATACGCTGACGGCAAATACGATTGACTCACTCTCAGGCGTAGGTGGTCAAGTCGATCTGTCAGGATTACATATTAGTGCCAATACCAAACCTGTTGCCATACAAGCACAAGGCAGTGAGTTGCAATTGCACAGTCAACAAGGTATGACGATTGGTAGTGAGTCGGGACAGGTTAACATAAGTAGTCCTAAGCGCATTAAGCTGCAAACCTCAGCTGGTGCTTCGATTACCATCGATGACAGCGGGATTAAGCTGATATGTCCGGGGACGATTAAAGTGCAGGCGGTGAAGAAAGAGTTGATTGCGGGAGCCAAGGCTAATTATTCACTACCAATGATGCCTGAGACTATTCCACTGTTTAGTAATAAGCTGGATGTGTATGATTTGTTTTATCAGCACAATTTTGAAGATATCGAGTTTCAGATGCTACGACCTGATGGGCAGCTGATAGAAGGGATACTCGATGAGCATGGGCGTACCGCGCCAGTTATTAGCGATAAAGAAGAAGAGGTTGAAATACTAGTGGGCTTTAAAGATACGGATTGGGGTGTTGAGTTTGAACCTGACGAGGATGAAGAGACAGAAATGTCTGATGAATATGACAGTAATGAGTCAAACGATTCTTTAGGCCAAGACTCTTATCAGGAGAGCAACGATGAGTAAAACCAAAAGTATTGTATTTCAACTCAAATTTGTTGACCTTCTTAACAACCCTTTTCCTAATTTGTATCATGAGGTTAGAGAATCAGGAACGCCTATTAGTATCAGCAAATCTGACAGTCAAGGACTTGGAACACCAATCAGTCGACCACCTGGCACTATACTAGTGGTTCATATTCGTCATCCGTTGACGAAAGAGATGATTAAGGTTAAGAGTTATATTAGTGTTCCTGCCAAAGAAGGTAAATACACTCTAAAAGCACCTTTTTATATTCAATTAGCCAAGCTCAAAGCACTTAGTGAAATTAGCGGCTCATACAAAAGAAGTACCCATAAAGTTGCGGCAGGTAAAGATGAGTACGAAGTTAAGAAAGGTCAAGATCTATACACCATTGCTAAAATGCATGACACCACTTGGCAGATACTAGCGCAGCTCAACAAGTCGACTATTAAAGACCCTGATAAAATAGTTACAGGTCAATTTATTAAAGTGCCACCAAAAGGTAGTAGCTTAACGGGTATAACTAATGAGAGACCTGACTCACTAACCTCACAGACTCAGTATAAAGTGAGAAAAGGAGAGACATTATCTGGTATTTCACAAAGAAGCGGCGTGTCAGTAGGAGAGCTTCAACGTATGAATGGGATAACGAACCCAACAACGTTGCAAGAGGGTCAGACAATTAAACTTCGTGGAAATGGTTCAGCACAATCTCATGCAAGTCCTAAATCCTCCCCCACATCAACGGCTAAACCTAGACCAACTACGTCCCCAAGCTCTTCTGATGAAGAAGATGGGCTTTTCGGTAGTCTGCTTGAAAGTATAGAAGATGGTTTAGGCGCGTTAGGTAACAAGGCACAAGAGGGTTTAGAGGGTATCAATGACGCTATGAGCGGTGGTAAGAATGATAAGCCATCTGGAGGAGCGCCTACGGCTGGTACTGACTCAAACAGTAACGCCTCATCTACATCAGATGGTTATACTGTGAAAAGTGGCGATACGTTAAGCGCTATTGCTAAAAAGCATGGTGTCAATACAAATGATTTAGCTCGTACTAATGGTCTAAAGCTTACTGATACGATTCATCCAGGACAAAAATTAAAAATTCCTACTAATGGCGCTAATTCCTCATCCACAGGTAGTTCTTCTCAATCCAGTAGAACAGATCGTCCTATAAACGTGACTACAAAACCAAGTAATAGTTCTGACGGTACGCCAAAAGATATCATTACAACTAATGGTGCTTGTATTTGTAAAGTCCATAATTTGATTTGGGGAAAGAAATTTAATTGCGATGAACGATTGAAAATTATTGAGATATGCCAAAACTTATGGCCAAACAACTACTTAGAAACAGCGAACAACTTGATGGCTGTGTTTGCTTGGGAAAGTGGAGAAAAATTTGAAACGGGCGCTCCCAATAAAAGAAACTCTGGCGGCACAGGCCTCATTCAAATTATGCCCGATACTTATAAAGGATTAACGGGTAAACAACCAATTTTTGAAAACGTTCATAATTATTGGGATGATGGTAAAACCCTAAGAAGAATTAAACAACTTGCTGATATGACTGTATTAGAGTATTTAGATATTGTTGAAAAATACTTTAAACCTATCAAAAATAAAGATCTTGAATTTATAGACTTTTATCTTCAGGTTCTATTTCCTGCTTCTAGTGGATTACCTGAACACGTTGTATTTGCAAAAAGTTCTGCCGACTTAGACTTACCTAATGAAACTAAAACTAGAAAAGAAGAGAGAGTAGCAAAATTTTCAAGAAATAATATGGATAAAAATGGTGACGATATAGTCATGAAGTCTGAAATTGCACAGTCGATCAAGCATTTTTTGACAGATGGTGAAGATTATAAGTCATTTGGGAATTGTGAGAAGTTTAGCACTGTTGAAAAGCCAGTATCCTCTACCCTTTGTGTTAATAATATTAAGAACTGTATGAACCGCCCCGGGATTGTCGGAGACCTAATATTCTGAGAGAATACGACAATGA
>NZ_JADQAH010000020.1:0-52755 GCF_022129225.1 Psychrobacter sp. Ps7
CGATAGTCTATTGAATAAGTCATCGTTTATTTCATTAAATGCAATTGTTAATAGGATTGTATCGGTTTTATTTGGATTAGACTATATATTGAGCCTGAATACAATCAAACTAGAACTCACAAGGGTTTGGGGATGAAGTCACCTAGACAGGTTCATCATGAGTTTTATTGCAACGCCGCTTGATTAAAACTTCCCAAGTTTGGTTCTAGAGATTTAACAGCATACCCCACGCTGCCCCCTGCTATCAAATCTGTAGATACTAACTGAGGAGCTTTTAGTTACACAGCTTGACGGTAATAAAAAAACTTCATATGTCTTAGCGATTTATAGCCCAAATACTTCTGAATCCTACTTTTATCGATCTAAAACTATTTACCATAAGCCCCGTTATGGGAATAAGGGCTGCTATCTATTGAGGATTTGGCTGTAGCGCAAATTATTTCAATAGGTATAGATATCCTAATTGATGACACGGCCTAGTTTATCTACGTAAGTAACCATCTTGGGCATTCGATGGTCATCACCCATCCTACTTACCATCTCTTTAGCCTTCGTGATTTCTATACCAATACTAGTTACATATATTGGGTTCTTACTTATTCCTCGCCAAACGGCATAGTCTTCAGTAATGTCGTAAAAATGGTTTTTAGCAATACCGATGATAGGCTTTTTATTAGCGAGATTATCGTATAAATACTTACCCAATCCTGCTTTGGTAACACCGTCTAAAAATACATAGCCGTCTATGATAATTGCATCAAAGGGTTCATCAATCTGGTTAATTAAAGCCAGCAAGCAGGGCAATTCTCGTTTATAAAATTGTCCTGACTCATAAGGCGCAACATTGTTCACGTTGACAGTATGCTCACTTAATATCTCATTAGTCTCTATACCTTGAAAACGTATGCCAGCTACTTTAGCGCTGTCCAGCTTTTGTACCACGTCTGTTTGATAATGCACATCTAATATTAAAAATATCAATTTAGCCCTCATAGATCTATTTATAGATAACTAATTTAAAGTTATTACTACATTTTTTCAGCTGCTCAATTTTTTGGGGTAGCACCTCACTTTCTTCGAGACGTAGCTCCTTTAAACTATTAAAAACCTCTTTATCATTAAATATTTCTAAATTATAAAGTCCGTTTAATCCAGTGATGTACATAAACTCCACGTGTATAAAGCTATTGTTCTTTGCCCATTTATCGAACAAATCTTCTACAATATCTTCGCTTATCCTCAAACGTATGAATGTATCAAATTTAAAATGTTGATAATTTTCTATCAGTTCATATATCCCTGGCACAGGGATGGGGCAATCGAGGTAGTTTTTTGAGTGAATAATATCATCTATAGCTGTAAAACGTTTTATACGATTTAATTTTGGGATGTATGTGATATCTATGTCTTCAAGCTGATTGGTTTTTTTACAAGTTTTGCTATAACCAAAATTTATATCATCTCTACTGTTTCTATAGTAGAAGCCTGATTGATCATATTCGTATCGAAGTTCAAACATGGATGGCTCATGGAGTTTTGTTCTCCACATAATTTGATTTTCTGTTTCGCCATTTTCAATGGTATAGATCTCTCTATCGCATATACCTTCATTGAAGGTATATGACATACCTTGATATAATTTGCCTTGATAAAATTGCGGTATTGTTCCACAACCATACTCGTCTTCATCTTCATTACAAAACCCTGAAGAGTCTATTTGAATAGGTGAAGGTAACCCTATCTGACATGGTGAGACATACGGTTTACTAATCTCTCCGTTTTTAACTTCATAAGCTTCAAGTTGATGGTCTGGTTTATCAAAGAAGATAATGCCTGTGTATAGCTTATCGCGCTGATACCATTTACCCTTCTGATACCATTTACCGTTACTTTTATTTAACAATGTTGATTTCAATCGTTGCATATTACTCATGTTAATCTTCTCTGAAAGAGGAGTCATTAATCGTGCTAGTAGAAGCGATAATACTAGAAGGATTCATTTTAAGAAATATATAGCGAACCAATCAGGTGCTTTCAATGGTTCGGTACCCTAGTGAGGACTTGAATCTTCGGCTGTGGGCTAATGGTATCAACGTTTTAACTCGCTGAAATAGTCACAGTGTACTTCATGGTGTACTTACCATACATATTCTATTCGTGATCGGTGCGCTATACAGGCATCGAACTGATAGTGTTAAATACGACTTTAATGACTGTTAAACCGATAGGTAGGTCATTATCATTAAGCTGTCCGATTAAAGTTTCAAGATTATTATCAACATAGCTTACTATCAATGTTTACTTGCTAAAATACTGACAAGTAAATTTCTATAAAAAACTCAAATATATATTTTTCATCAAAGAATGTCATATATTGTTCAGAATGACCCCTTTGCCAATTGAGTATTTGCCAGCTACCATCAGCGCACTTATCCACGGTTAACAAGTTGTCTCGTGTTACAGTATTTCCCCATGACCAAGTCGATATGTTCCCAATTTCAATCTCTGGATAGATAATAGTTCTATTAAAGGTTTTTTCAATAAAGCGTATAGTTTTTATAAAATCCTCATAAGTGTTTAAAGACATTATCATGATCTGCATTGCTTGCTTTAATTCATCATAGTTTTTATACCAAGAAGATCTTATAGGATGCTGACTAGGGTTCACAATGGGGAAAGGCTTTTCTGTACCTCTATACTGGTCTAGAAAAATCTGAAGTAGGAAAAATCTAGAACCATAAGTTGATATAACTTCGGCTGCTCCATTGTTAATTTTTAGAATATATGATTTATCATCTTTAATTTGTATTGATATACCATCATCGATAGGACTATCTAACAGTCCAACCCTTAAAAAATCAATATCGTAATTATTGAAGAAAAATTTTTCTGTTATCATCGGGCTGTTTTGTAGCTCAACCTTAACGTCTTTATCTGATTTCACTCATATACCCCTGTTGTATAAAATAAATCCCAGACAATTACACTCATTTTTTTAGGAATGATAGTTTTTGGGTCAGTAGTTAAAGAATTAAATAGCTTAGGGTATAGCCCAAGGGAACCGCCTAAAAAGCCTCTTAAACCTATTAACAGACCACTTAAAATAGACTGCTCTAATGGAAACATTTATAACAGACTGCCCCAGTACTATCAAAGACTCAGCACGCTGACACAATACAATAGCCTTCATTCGCTTTATTCTGCCAGTTAGATAAGGTTTCCATGGCTATCTTAACTGCTTTGCAGTCGCTAAGATATTGCCATTGTTCTCTAGAATTTCTTCAGAATAGCTCAATCTCGCTTTTGACAAATAATAAGCCGCTTGCTATCATAAAAAAACATCGTGGGTTTACCGCTACTTCCAGCGCGATGAAAAACAAAGACTGGTAAAACGCACACCTCCTTTTCGCTCTGTAAGGTGACTGTGTCGTTTCAATTTGGCACAGACAGAGCAACAGGAGATTTCTTTATGACTACTTCTAGTCAATTACATCCAACCTTTATACTTCTCAATCATTTTCCTCATACTCAGCGACTGAGTCTTATGAGCGTTTTCTGCTATTCCGCTTTTTTAAGCAACCCCTCCAAACAGCGTCATAAACCTTTATCAGTCTCAGTCACTGGTAGTCTAAGCTTTGTTAAAAATATGGCTTCCCTTGGTTTTATTACTGTGCCTAACGACTCTTAAGTTTGGCACATAGCAATAAGACCAGATAAAAGATTTGAATGCATTCACCTCATTTAACCATCATTATTTAACAGGTAACCTTATGACAGCATATAGCGATAAAACCAACCAAGATGACAACACCATTCGCAAGCAAGATACGGGCGTTGAAGACTGGATGACAGAGATATGGGACTGGATTGATAACCATAATATAGCAGGCAGCTCTGACAGCAGCATCCCTCGTGAACCTGAAGCGTTACGCCAGTTAGAGCGACTGGATTTGGGATATGGAAAATCAACGAGTTATAACTATATTGATAATAAGTCAGTATTACAAAGCGAAAGTGAGTCCACTAAGCCATTACCTGGCGCTATCGGCCATTTAAAAAATCTAAAGTATCTTAGACTCAGAGGTTTTAATGAACTACCAGAAGAGATTGCTCAACTAGAGAACTTAGAGACACTGGTGTATATGAACTGCGCTTTCACTGAATTCCCAGAGGTACTTTGTCGAATAAACAACCTTAAAGCTCTTAAGATTTTTTCAAAAAGCTTAGAGAGGGTTCCTAATGAATTTGGTAATCTCTCATCGCTTACCCATTTTGATATGAGGGGATCTAAGGTTCAGGAGTTACCAGACTCTATTGGCAATCTAAGCAAGATTACTAGTATTGAGCTGTATGCCAATGAAGCATTAAAGGCTTTGCCTGAGAGTATCGGAAATCTAACAAACCTTGAAAAACTAGAGATACGTGCTTCTGATCTCAAAACCCTGCCAAGCTCGATAGGCAATCTACATCAATTAAAAAGTCTTGGGCTCTATCATAATGGCTTACAAAGTTTGCCCGAGAGTATTGCCAACCTAAGGGGATTGGAACAACTCGATGTTAAAGGAAATCCTCTCTTGGATGTATCAGAAACTGTCAGTCGATTTTTGGGTAGTGTTGGTAGTAAGGCGACTTGGTAAAAAGTAATGTGAAGCGCCTCAGTATGGTCATACACTCTCAGAATATTGAGTCTCCAACCATAATGAGGCAGTTAAACAACCACTATAATCAATAAATCGACTGAATCAGTTCTTGAGTAAGCTCCACGTTTGGTTTCAACATATCATCCGCAAGACTGCGCTTACTAGATAGTAGCTTATCCAGTTTAATCTCAAAAGTTTCAAAATCATCTGCTGAGATAGACGGATAATACACGTAAACTTCTTTATCTTGCCCAATACGGTAGGCTCTATCAGTCGCTTGGTCTTCCTTAGCTGGGTTCCAACTGCGTGTATAGTGGATAACATGGTTTGCTTTTTGGATATTCACACCAAAGCCAACTGCCACAGTGGATAAAATAATCACATTGAAACCATTCGTTTCTTGGAACTTATCAATAATGCCCTGCCGCGTTAAGCCTACTCTACTATTAGTATTTGAATCCCCATTCACTGTAGTAACGTTTAATCCAAACCGCTCAAGGAGAAGCCGCTTTAAAAACACTTGAATAGCCCTGAACTCAGTAAAAATGATAACCTTCTCATTTTTTTGTTTTATAGTCTCTAAAGTGTTTATTAACCATTCGGCTTTAGGCGAATCCTTGATAGTCGCTTTTTCTTGAAAATTCAGGGGGTGAGCACAAATCATTCGCATGTCATGTAGTGCTTTTAACATAACGCCTTTGTGGCCTTGCTCAGATAAACTTCTATAATCATTTGATACTTGTTTATAAAGTGTGCGTTGCAGCGTTGATATTTCAATATTTTTACAATCATTAATTTCGTGTTTTGCTGGCAACTCAGCGACATCATGCTTCATACGTCTTAATACTTGCGGCTCTATCAATTGACGAAGCTCATCTATTATCGCGTTGTCTTCATCGTCTTTCTTTTCAATAGGACGTCGATACTCTTTATTAAATTCACTAAGCGAACCCATCAGGTTTTCTTGAATGAAATCAAATAAGCACCATAGATCAACAAGTGAATTCTCTACAGGCGTGCCTGTACAAGCAATCTTAAAGTCTGCTTTTTGGGCTTTAGCAGCTTTAGTAACCATTGCAGTAGGCACTTTTATTTTTTGGGCTTCATCACATATCATGATACTCCAATCCACCCTCCCTAAAGAAAACTCAAGGTCTCGCATGGTTTCATAAGTAGTCAGCACGATATCTGCCCCACCTAACCAATTATCTTCAAGTAGGTTTGTTATTCCGTAATCGTTTCTTAATTGAGGAGATATTAGGTGTTTGGGTATTTTTCGCTGTTTTAAGTTATCGCCATATAAACTTAACACTTTTCCGAATTTTGCACTAAAAAACCTATTGATTTCACTCTCCCAGTTCTCTAATAAAGAAACTGGTGCTACTACTAATGCAGGTTTTTTATCTTCTGCAGTTTCTAGATATTCACCAATAAAACAAAGTAACTGCAAAGTTTTTCCTAATCCCATATCATCCGCTAATAAGCAGCCGCTAACCTGAGTTGGCGCATACTGATATAGATTTTGTAGCCAAGCGATACCATACTCTTGATGCTTTTTTAAACTAAATTCTTGGCTTCTAAAACTTGATGGCAATCTGGCCTGAGGGCGGCTGCTTTCATCAAAAGTCAGAGTCTCCGCTCGCTTCTTAGTAAAGTCAGCCTCATCGATATTATTGGCAATCAATAAAGTAGATTTTTTCTTTGTTTCATCAGCTTCTGGCTGCTCTTGCTCTATGTCGTTTTCCGCTGGGTCATCACTCTTTGAATCACGCAGATCATTAAGTAATTTTTTTGCATCATCTAATGGAATGGAGACGTTGCTGTCCGGATGTATAACAAAGCTCTCGCCTTCTGCCTCTGCATGCTGGATACGTTGCTCAAGTAGCTCAGTAGTGGCATCAGTATTATCAGAAGTAAATTGAGATAAGTCGGCTGACCCATCTATAAGATTCTGTGGTAACCATTCGGATTCACCACTATCTTTTTGAATGGCTTCAGAGCTCAATTTTTCGGCTTCACCAATACCAATTACTCGATCGCTGTAATTATTTAAATCTAGTACGTTTTTAGCTTGTAAATCATCTTCATGCTGCCGAATTTCTTCTAGATCACTTTTCAGTTCTTCCACTTGGTTATCTAAATAGTTTGTTCTATCTATACTGTAGCCTGCCCATAGGAACACTGGTGATGATCGCTCATAAGTAGCAATAAAGTGTTGAGCTTGCTCTAGATTTGAAAGCTCTAGAAAAATAGGGTCTTGTGCTCTACTTGAGTTTTCATGTAACGTTAGTTGAGCCGAACTAAAATGTGATGCTTCATCATAGGTTTTATCTATTAACAAACGGTAGCTATAGATTTCTGCCTCTTCTTTGGATTGCTCAAAGCCCTCTGGGGATATAACCTCTATGGCGTCCTCTCCTAACTGAGCAAAAGGATTATGCAAAAAAGTCTGTGCACGCTCGCCAGCTATCCGACGATTTGGCATCTTCTTAATTTCACTTAGTACACTCTTAACTTTCGGCTCGATGATAACGTGAGCCAGACCACCTTCTGGTAAGCTGATTGTATATTCATCTTGCACTTCATTATACTTATCAAAAGTTTGTAGCCAATTTAAGGGGGAGTCTTTAAAATCAGGCTGCACCTCTACCACTGACTCTTTACTAACTAAGTTTTTACGAAGGTTAAGTTGCAGCTCTTCTGGGGCAAGTACGATCGTTTTACGCAAGAACTCATCTAAGTTCGCCTCGCTTTTTTTTGCTAAACTGCGTATTTGTGCCCAATACTTTTGATTTAATGATTTATTTTTATCCGTAACACGGGAGAATTCTTTAATTTTCTCTAATAGCTTCCAATTGCTTTCATTCAATAAAAATTCTTTACCGGTAATACTAATAATTGCGCCTGTTCGCTTGACTGACTCTCTAAGCTTGACCTTATTTTTATCACACCAACCATCCAGAATAATTTGAAAATCAGAATCGCTTATACCATTTTCACTACGAATTATCGGGTATAAATCATTTGATAGTGGTAAGTTGAGTAAACTAATGACATCACTATGATCAGGATCTTTTTTAATCTGAAAAAGCTCTTCCCATGGCAATATATAATTATCATCTGACTGATAAGCGAGCTCTTCATCCGCCAAGCTCTCCCAATAAAAATCCGCATCTGTTTTGGCTGCTGATGTGTAGCTATGTTTTAAGCCAATGTCATCATATTGCAATGGCGCAGGCTCGACACTATTGACTATGGTTTCTGATATTGCGGTTTGCTTGTTTTTATTTCTTTTCCAAAATGCTAGTTTCATTAAAAATGCTCTATAGTTTTAATCTGGGAATATTCCTAATTCTTGTAGTCTACGATCGAAAGATTTCTCCCAAGCTCCTTGATGTGATAAGTAAAATTGAGCCTGAGAAGTTGACTTTAAGCTAGTAATCTCTACCTTACCTGTTTTTTCCTGAAAAGGAGGGTATGGAAGCTTTCGATAAAAGTAGGTCGCATTATTCATCTCAGAGAATTCTACTATATAGAACCCACCTATTTTTATCATAAAAGCGTTTGAAGCATTACTTTTACCGACAATCTTTTTAAATCTCCCCGCATTATTTTTCTTAAATTCTGCTTGTTGCGCTGTTGGATAACGCATTGCTTGATCGTTTAAGAATATTTCTGAGAGCGTTACTTGTTTAAGAAATCTCATCCAGTAATTAAACCTTCGGACATCAGCACTAATACCAAAAACGGTGAAGAAAGCCTCTAAATCTGCTCTGACAAACCACTGAACTACCATTTTTCTAGTATCTGGGTTTACATTCCGCCAACCTGCTGCTGAGTCATATTGCGGGTTACCCCATTGCGTTAAACAAACATACTTTAAAGCTTCGTGTACAAGTGTACGTCTTGAAGTAGAAGCATAACGTTCAAGTAGAGCCGTTAAAATAGCTGTGGTATAAATTGGATTTTTTTCGAGGAGGAGCAAGAAACGAGGTATCACTTTAAAGTAATCATCTTCTTTCATTGTCTTGACTGACTTGATAGATGAACTTACCAAGCTATCCCAGAACCAGCTATTAGGAGCGATACTTAAGCTTTCTAACTGACTACTCACTCTGCTGTCATCACTATTATGTAAAAAGTCATGAATAAATCTTTTGGAAGGATCTAGCGAAAGCACTTCAGGATGATCAGTTAACGTAGTAAGCCATTTTTTAGGCCTAAGAGTGGCTTGAAACAACGTAGAACGGTTGGTATTTAAGATATTTCTGAGCCCAATCCAGTTATTTGGCCGTTTATTTATCTCATCTTGTTCTACCGCAAAATAACTATAAAGCAGAGGGAAATAAACAGCTTTTAGTAAATCAGGCTCCATTTTGCTGAATTGTTCAATGAGCTCGCTACCTTTGAAAGTGAAAAGCATCTTGTCCTCATAACTTAGCAGCTTTTTACTGAGCGACCAAGCCAGGTTCTTCCAATCGCGCTTTGTTAGATAGTCGGTACCATGCTTCTCTAACTTTAAAATTGAGTTAACAATTTTTTCTTCGATAGGCTGAGCATTTTCCATATCATCAAACTTACGTTCAATGAGCTCTAATGTCTTAATTAATTTTTTTGGTCTGGCAAATTTATTGTGCATTTGGGCAGGTTCAGAGAACTTATCGACACTCTGATTTAACCTCTGCTTTAATATAGTGATACTCATCACATTCACCTTGCCAGCTGACAGGTTTCAATAGGGGCAGAAACGAAAATAGGCTGCGCCTCAGCACTTTCTTTTTCTTTTAAACCATAAAACTGCATTCTTAGTTCTACACGGCGCGAAGCTTCTTTACTGTCTTTTGCTGCATTAAACGATACACCTCCAGCTAGGAACAGCTGTTTTATTTGGTTTTTTTGCTCATCAGTTAAAGTGAGCTCTTGGTTAAATGTGGGATCCAATAAGCTACACATCACCCACTCCGAACGGCGTAGACTTAAATTCAAGTTATATAAATATGATCCATCAGTATCTGTAAAACCTTCAATTACAATCTGTTTAAACCATTTTTTGCCGTTTTCACTATTAGCTGCTTCCAAGACCACAGGTACTAAAGCACTTAGAGCTTTTATGCCCTCTGCATTCAATCGGTAATCATTGTGTCCAAAGCGACCTGCTTCACCAAAGTTAATACGGTTCTCTTTACAGTCTACGGTGATAAGCTGATTCTTTAAAGTGGGGTCGTCTTTAATACTCGTACAAATATCCAAGATCTCTGAACTACGTTCTTTTTCAGCTTGCGTTGCTTCGTTAATTTTCTTAGTGACTACCATTAAAGATACTGCCATCACTACTAAAAAGAGCGTCATTAGTGCTGTCATTAAGTCAGCAAATGAGATCCAAAAAGGCTTCTCACCCTCATCTTTCGAACGAGGTTTTTTAGCGTACCTATTACCAATCATTAGCGATACACTCCAAAATTAGCGTCTAGTTCTTTGGGTAAGATCTTCAAGGTCTTCAACCACATTACCTAAGCCTTCAACACCAGTTGCAAGGCGTTGAACGGCTTGATTAAGTGTGTTGTCAAAAGACACCAACGATTGATTGAGACTACTTTCAACGGAAGTACCAAAGCTATCAAAGCTCTTCACTAGAACATCACTAACTTCTGCTAAGTATTCTTGCATTTCCCTCTTCACTTGGCTTAAAGCTGTCGTCATATTCTGCATATCATTAAGCATTTGACTAGTCATTCCAGCTTCAGACTTTGATTGCTGAATGATATTTTCTAGTGCTTCAATGGCAGTATTAACGCTGTTTTGAGAATTCTTATAATCTCTTATCAACTCAATAAGGCTACTGCTTGCACTCGTCATGTTAGTTGAAGTCGTATTAACCTGTGCAATAAGCTCTGAGGTTTTACCAGTCACTGTGCTTAGCGAACTACCAGCCGTAGTAAACTGCTCAGCAGCCAAGCGCATTCTTTCTGCACCACTATTCATACCAGTGATACTATCTGTAGTTACTTGAGACAGTTTTTGGATGTTTTCTTTATGAGTTTGAACGGCTTCTTTGCTATGCGTAATGAGCTCTTTAATTTCACTACCTAAGTTATCAATCAATACAGAGGACTGTTCGTGTAGTTTTTGTTGATTATCTGATATCTGCCGATCTTGCTCGATACGTTGCTCTGCAACATTTGACAGTAGATCTGACATTGAAGTACCTAAACCTGAGACAAGATCTGAAACCTTACTATTCAACTGCTCAACAGCATATAACCCTTGATCACCGATCTTAGCTGAACCTGCTGATAGATTCTCTACCATTTCGTTCATTTGGGTAGACATCTCATTTTGCTTTTGATGGATATCCTCCATCATTTTAGCCATTTGTGTCTCTAACGTTTTGGTCGACACTTCACTATTAGTCTGCATATCTGTCATTAATTGAGAAAAGCCTGCCTGCATCTCGCGCATAGCAGTAACAGATTGGGTCATCATCTCACTCATGCCCGTCATTTGACCACCGAACGTCGTTTCTAACTTACTCATAAACGCAGTTAGCACATCAGTCATAAGATCTTGCACAGCCGAGCCTTGGTCACCACTGACTTGCTGCACGCTTGAAGCAATTTTATCTAAAGGGTCTTGGAGGCTATCTTTAATAGACTCGCCAATCTGTGTTGCCATCGACTGGCTTGTTTGCGCATAAGAATCACTTAGTTGTGAAGCAAAAGCAGCTTGATTTCTTTTATTCTCTTCGACCAAGTTAGTCATCATGGATTTTAAATCATTAACCAGACTATCTTTAAGCTGCCGAGCATTAGCTTCATTTGCTTGAGAAGACTTAAGTAATTTAGCCAGATACTCCTCACCACTTTCATCAGCAGTAAAAGTGTTATCAATGGCTGTATTTAAGCGTTGTAATTGCTCATAACATTTTCTTAACCAAGACTTTTCAAAAAATGTAATAACCATAGCTGCGAAAATAGCTAATGCAGAAGCCATAAAAGCTTCTGCAACCCCGTTTAGTAGTAAATCTAAACTGTCTTGAACCTTGTCAGGATTACCCGCAGGGTCGAATGCTAATAATCCAGACAGTAAGCCTATAAAGGTCGCAATAATACCGATACCGGTAATTATTCCGGGTAAGTGCTTGTAAAAATCCACCTTCAACGGAATATCTACTACGATGGATTCCGTGAAAAATATCTCACTGGGTACAGTTGCCCGTGAGTGTTCTATAACACTTTCACCGTCTATCACTTCATGAATATCATGAAGAGTTTGTTTATAATTTAACCAAGCCTGGCTCAATACAGTGTCATCGGTAAAACTTGCATCTAGTAAATCTTTATCAGTTTTTGCTTTTTTATCAAGCCCTTCTAAACTGTTAGCCAACTTTGACAATCTGATCTTTAGTAACTTGGCAGGCTTAGTATAGTTAAAATAAAAAGTAAAACCGATAATCACAACGAAGAAAAACATCGATGCGGGCAAAATGAAGAACTTTTGCGAAAATTGTGCTAAACCTAACAAATCCATCAATACCACCTATCCCAGCAAATAAAAGATTGAAAGCTTTGTTATTCAACCTATTGCATCCAAATCTAGCTAAATTAGAGTCAGCTCAATTTACTAATAAATATCTACGTGAAAAACCATCCATAACGACAGGCAAGACCCGTCATTACAAGCTGTAACTTACAAAAAGGGAATAGTAACATAAACAAATGACTAGAAAATGATTGGCAAATAATATTTAGGAAATAATAGATAATCTCGAGAATTAATAGCTACATGCATTTATATTTTTGATTGGAGAATAGCCTGAAAAACTCCGATAGCTTAAGCTACCACTGACCACTTACGACATTAGATGACGTTTGAATCTCTATTACTATTTTAATGCTCTTCTATCCTATCTACACTGACGCTAGACTAGAGCATATATCTATTAACCTTTTAAGTCAGTCTATATAACGAGAATAAGAGCTGTTGTGTGATACCATTCTTCGATAATTTTTTTACTCAATAAAACCTCCTCTGATCATAAGATTTATAACTATGGCACTTAAGAAAACCGAGATTTATTCTACCCTTTGGGCAAGTTGCAATGAGCTACGCGGTGGCATGGATGCCAGCCAATACAAAGACTACGTATTGACCATGCTATTTATGAAGTACGTGTCTGATAAATATAAAGACGATACCTTTGGCGATATCGTAGTACCAGAAGGCGGTAGCTTCGATGATATGGTCGCGCTGAAAGGTGACAAAGAAATTGGCGAAAAGGTTGATAAGATTATCGCTAAGCTGGCTGAAGCCAACGGTCTGCGCGGTGTCATTGATGTAGCTGACTTTAACGATGAAGAAAAACTCGGTACAGGCAAAGAGCATGTCGATCGCTTATCGAAGCTGATTGGTATCTTTGAGGGTTTGGACTTATCAGGCAACCGTGCTGATGGTGATGACCTGCTGGGCGATGCATACGAGTATCTGATGCGCCACTTTGCAACCGAATCTGGCAAATCAAAGGGGCAGTTTTATACGCCATCGGAAGTGTCACGTATTTTAGCGAAGATTATCGGTGTAGATGACAATACACCACAGGACGCGACCGTATACGACCCTGCGTGTGGCTCAGGCTCGCTGCTATTAAAGGTCAGTGATGAAGCGCCACGCGGCCTGACTATCTATGGTCAAGAGATGGACTTTGCCACTACTGCACTTGCGAAGATGAACATGATATTGCATGGGGCGACAGGTGCAGATATCTATAAAGGTAATACCCTCTCCTCTCCGCATTTTGTAGAAGGCAGTCAGCTTAAGACCTTTGATTTTATCGTGGCAAACCCGCCATTTAGTAATAAAAACTGGACCAGTGGCTTAAATCCAGAGTCCGATGAGTTTGACCGCTTTACTTGGGGTATTCCACCTGAGAAGAACGGTGATTACGCTTTCCTCCTGCACATCATCAAAAGCCTAAAAAGCACGGGCGTTGGCGCAGTGATCTTGCCACATGGCGTGCTGTTCCGAGGGAATGCCGAAGCGCATATCCGCCAGAACTTAATCAAGCAAGGCTACATTAAAGGCATCATCGGCTTGCCAGCCAACCTCTTCTACGGTACGGGCATTCCTGCTTGTGTCATCGTGATAGATAAAAATACTGCTAAGAGCCGAGCAAAAGGTGATGCGGGTCTATTTATGATAGATGCCAGCCGCGGCTACATGAAAGATGGCAATAAAAACCGCTTACGTAGTCAAGATATCCACAAAATCGTCGATGTTTTTAATTCTCAAATCAATCTAACAGGCTATAGCCGAATGGTTGAGCTGGATGAAATCATTGATAACGACTATAACTTAAATATTCCTCGCTATATCGATGCCAGTATCGATGAAGATCAGCACGATCTAACCGCCCATTTAAAAGGCGGTATTCCTGTTGCCGATATCAACTCTCTAGAGTCTTATTGGCAGGTATTACCTAACTTACGCCAGACGCTATTTTCTAATCTCAAGCATAGTAGTGACGGTTACTGTGACTGTCTTGTGGCATCGACTGAGGTCAAGGCGGCGGTATTGGCTCATCCTGAGTTTATTGCCTTTGCTGAGCAAAGCCTAACGCCATTCAATGACTGGTGGCAAGCTATCCAGCTGAGTGAAATCACCAAAGGCGATAGACCTAAAGCCCTTATTCACAAAATCAGTGAAGACTTGCTACAACGCTACGAAATAGTGCCCCTACTCGATAAATACGATATTTATCAAATCTTGATGGACTACTGGAGTGAAAGCCTTCAGGACGATGTCTATGCGATTAGCCAAGATGGCTGGAGTATCGGCAGTCAGCTACGCAAGCTGGTCGTGGCTAAAGGTGAAAAGCTTAAAGAAGAGCCTGATCTGGTTATCAATAAGGTCAAATATAAAGCGGAGCTTATCCCGCCAGCGCTCATCATCCACCGCTACTATAACGATGAGCAAACCCATATCGATGCGCTACAGGCTGAGCTAGATAATGTCTCAAGTACCATAGCAGATTATGTTGAAGAACATGGAGATGAAGAAGGCTTACTCGCCGATGCGGCTACGGACAAAGGCAGTTTTACTAAGTCGAGCGTCAGCGCACGTCTCAAACTTGCCACCGATAGCGATGAAAAAGACGCACTCCATCAGTTGCTTTCTTATTTCGATACTGAAGCCACTGCCAAAAAAGCACTAAAAGAGGCGCAAGAAGCGTTAGATCTGGCGGTATTTAAGCACTACCCGACTTTGGATGAAACGGCTATCAAGACGCTATTGATTGAGGATAAATGGCACGCCACGCTACAAGGGCGTATCGAAGATGAGATTGAGCGTATCACTGCCCAGCTTGCTAACCGTATCACGGAGCTGGATGAGCGTTATGCTGAGCCGCTATCGCAAATCGTAGACGAGGTGGAGACGTTAAGCCAAAAAGTACAAGCGCATCTGCAAGCGATGGGAGTGGCATAATGAGCGAGGTCAAAGTACCTGAGGGTTATAAACAGACTGAGGTGGAGGTTATTCCTGAGGATTGGAAAGTTACTACCATTGGTGATTTCGCACCACTACAGAGGGGTTTTGACTTACCCACTACTAAAGTAGAAGCTGGTGACTATCCAGTGGTTTACTCTAATGGCATAGTTAGAAATCATAAAGACTTTCAAGTTAAGGGTGCAGGAATCGTTACTGGACGATCAGGAACAATTGGAAAAGTACACTATATTGAAAGCGACTTTTGGCCTCACAATACCACTTTATGGGTAACTAGCTTCGGTGATGCTCACGTTAAATTCGTATATTACTTATTTAAATACATTGGGTTTGAACGATTCAAAAGTGGTTCAGGTGTGCCGACTTTAAATAGAAATGATGCGCATAGCTTTAAAATTACTGTTCCAACCAAAGTTGATGAACAAACCGCCATCGCCACTGCCCTATCTGATGTCGATAATTTAATCGGCTCACTAGAAAAGCTCATTGCGAAAAAAGAAGCCATTAAAACAGGAACGATGCAGCAGCTACTCACAGGCAAAACTCGCCTGCCAGAGTTTGCCACTCGTGAGGATGGTAGTGCTAAAGGGTTTAAACAGACTGAATTGGGGCGGATTCCTGAGGATTGGGAGGTATCACCTATGAGAGCACTAACTACCCTTATGACTAATGGCTTTGTAGGAACTGCGAAATCTCATTATACCGATGCTTCTGATGGAGTTTTATATATTCAAGGTTATAACGTTAAAGAAAATAGTTTCAATTTCCATGGAATTAAGCGAGTAACACAAAGTTTTCATATCAAAAACTCAAAATCTTGCTTACAAACAGGTGATGTTTTAATGGTTCAAACTGGGGATGTTGGCATGACTACCATAGTGCCTCCTGAGCTTGAAAACTCAAACTGTCATGCTTTAATTATAAATAGGTTTAAAAAAAGCATAAACCCAAAGTATTTCTCTTACTATTTTAATTCATCAAAAGGTCGTTCAAGATTAAAAGAAATTGAAGTTGGCACTACCATGAAACACATTAATGTAGGTAACCTGCTTGATTTCCAAGTACCTTACCCATGTCTTGAAGAACAAACCGCCATCGCTACTATCCTCTCTGATATGGATACCGAGATTCAGGCATTGCAGCAGCGCTTAGAGAAAACCCGTGATATTAAACAAGGCATGATGCAGCAGCTGTTGACAGGCAAAGTGCGGTTGACGCATTAAATTATAACAATAAGGATAGCTCGATGTCAGATAATAAATTAATGCTAAAGCCCATTAGTAGCTTGTTGCAAGAGAGTTTCTATATACCTGCTTACCAACGTGGTTATCGCTGGAAAGAAAAACAAGTTCAAGACTTATTAGAAGATATTAGAGAGTTTTATCTGAACTCGCTTGACTCTAAAAAGAATACTTTTTACTGCTTGCAACCTGTTGTCGTCAAAAAGCGTGGAGATGACTCTTGGGAAATCGTCGATGGACAACAACGACTAACCACTATTTACATCATTTTAACCTACTTATTGGAAGTCGATAGTGGTGACAATCTATCACGATATCGCATCAGCTATGAAACAAGGAGCGACTCGGCTGAATTCTTAGAGCGTATTGATCCAAGCATACACGAAAGTAATATCGACTTTTTCCATATTTATAAAGCTAAAGAAGCCATCAAGTCATGGTTTGATGAGCAAGAGGACTCAGATAAATATAACTCTATAAAAACGCCTTTACTCAATTTAGATAATAAGAGCGTAAAAGTAATTTGGTATGAACTCAGCGACCATGAGGTACCCACCCAAGTATTTTCAAGACTTAACGTCGGAAAAATACCGCTGGTAAGTGCAGAACTTATTAAGGCATTGTTCTTAAAATCAAGCAATTTCACTTTAGAATCAAAGTCGAAGGACGCCCAAAGTCTATTGCAGCTTACGCTTTCTCAAGAATGGGATGCCATTGAGAAAAGCCTTCAAAACGATGCTTTTTGGTATTTTTTGAGCAATGAAACCCTTGAATCAAACCGCATTGATTTATTACTCACTCTTAGAGCATCAGATCATAGTGAAATAGAAAATAACAAAGATGAGTTAAACACTTTTTTGCAATTTAATGAGCTGCTAAAAGAAGATAACTTTGACATGGTTCAAGAATGGCAAAACATCAAGCGTTTAATGATGACATTAGAAGAGTGGTTTAATAACCGCGAATTATTCCACTTAATCGGCTATTTAATAACTGAGGGCAAAACGGTTCCTGAAATTATGCGACTTAGTAAAGATAGCCGAGATAAGCAACATTTAAGACATAAACTTATAGGTCAAGTTTTTAACCTTACTTTTGATGCTAAGTTCGATGCCTTGTCATCATCTGATGAAATTGAATTGAAAGTCCGTGATCACTTATCAGAGCTTGATTATGAGTCTAAGAACTTGAGTAAGATTCGCCGTATCTTTCTACTTTTTAATATTGTCAGCTTATTGAGCAATCCCAAATCAAACTCTCGCTTTCAATTTGATAGATATAAAAGTGAGAATTGGGATGTTGAGCATATACGTTCAGTAGCCTCAAATATACCTGAAGGCATTAGTAATCAAAAGAAGTGGCTAATAGATGTTAAAGACTATTTAGACAACTCAAAAGTTGATACAAGCTCTTTCAAGCTTAATAACGCTGAACAAAATGAAAAGCAACGTATCAATAGTGAAATTAACCAAATCCTTCAGGCACAAACCTTTCAACAAGATAAGTTTGAGAATGTTTATAAGAGTATCATAGAGATCTACGATCCTAGCAATGGCGAAGCAGTAGATAACTCAATCGGCAATCTAACTTTGCTTGATAGATACACCAATCGCAGCTATAAAAATGCCATCTTCCCAATTAAACGCAAGCATATTATTGAGCTTGATAAAAAGGCTATATATGTGCCTTTGTGCACCAAAAATGTCTTTTTGAAGTATTACAGTCAAAATTTAGATAGCATGCTTTACTGGCGCTCAGAAGACAGCCAAAACCATCAAGATGCTATCGTAGAAACCATAACAGAATACTTTTTTAAAAATGGAGCTCAATAATGAACATGGGAGAAAGAGTAACCTTTAATGAGCTATTAGATATAGTAAATTTTATTGAAATTCCAATTATCCAACGTGATTATGCCCAAGGGCGCAAAGATCAGTCAGAGGTTAGAAACGCTTTTTTAGACTCCCTTTTTTCAGCTCTTATCAGAGACAAAACTTATGATGATCAACCGTCTCTAAATTTAGATTTTGTATATGGCGACATTGACAATACTGACACACTTTCAGTACTAGATGGCCAGCAGCGTCTTACAACTTTATTTTTATTACATTGGTTTTTGGCAGTAAAATACAACCATTTAACAGAGTTTAAAGCACGTTTTACCTTAAAAGGCAATTCACGCTTTACCTATAAGACCCGCCCTAGTTCATCAGAATTTTTTAATGCTTTACTATCTAACGGTACTATCCAGCAGCGATACCATGCATTAACTAAATTTAATATAGATCAAACAACCGGATCTAGATCTAGCAAAATCAATGATTATACTATTGACCAACTCATTGCTGACAGCACTTGGTTTTTTTCAGCTTGGAAACAGGATCCTACTGTGCAAGCTTGCCTTAACATGTTAAAGGCGATTGAAGAAAGATTTGCACTCTGTAATGAAGATTTGTACCTGCGGATTGTGGATAGCGATAACCCTTGTATCACTTTCCAATTTTTGCCCTTGAGCAAGTTTGGACTGTCTGATGAGTTGTATATCAAAATGAACGCGCGAGGCAAGCCCCTCACCCCATTTGAAAACTTCAAAGCTAATCTACAACAAACTATAAAGTCGTTTTCTAAAGAACTGTCTAATTATGATTTAGCCGCTAGAGGTGGTGTAGTCAATGGTTATGAGTACTTTATCCATAAGATCGACACCGACTGGGCAGATCTGTTTTGGACGTATCGGACTGTTGGTGATAAGCATGATTCCTATGATGATGAGCTTATGAACTTCATTCGCTTAATTATTCTATACCAATATATTATCGATACTAAGAACAATGATAGTAAAAGTGAGGATAGTCTCAATACTTTTTTTGGACAAAAAGCCAAGTTGCAGCACTTAACAATAGCCCAGTACACTAAACTAAATTGTTTTACACCTAATTTTGTAACTAATCTCATTGGTCTTTTAGATCTGCTTGATCTAGATGACTATCACAACCATCATCTCAAGACTTACTTACCTGACGCATATAATAAGACACATTATTCAGAAGTGTCTATGTTCGAAAAGGTACTAGCAGATAATACTAGGTATCCTGAAAAGCTACGATTCTATGCTTTTTATCGTTTTCTTTCAAAAAAGCTCAAATCAGCTAACAGCATTGATGCTAATGACATTCAATCTGAGCTCGTTGAATGGGTACGTGTCATTTATAACTTAACTGAAAATACTATCTTTAATACTTCAAAAGATTTTTTAGAAGCTCTGCTATCCATTGAAAAGCTAAGTAAGTTTGACTCTCCTATTTTGGATACACTGACTAATAGACCTGGGCTCGTCTTGAATAAAATTTCAGAAGATCAGCTTGTTGAGGAGAAGATTAAAGCACATCTGATATTAAAGTCAGATCAATGGAAACAAGTGATTCTAGAAGCTGAGAAACAAACCTTTTTCGATAATGGTAAGAAACGTCCATTTTTTGACGGCCAAATCGGCTTCCTACTGAACTTTTCAGGTATTTTAGAGTATTACAGAGAGCATGGTGATTGTAAGTGGGAAATGGATCAAGACAGCATATATTTTGCTAAGTTTGAGAAATACGCCCAGTCAGCGGGAGCCGTTTTTGACCTACTCCAACACAACTCCTCAGACATTAATTATATATGGGAACGCGCTGTATTAAGCAAAGGGGAATACTTTACTCAAAGAGGACAAGATCGTTATAACTTATTAAGCAGTCGCTCTACTAAACATAACATTGATCGTGATCATAGTTGGAAAAGACTACTACGCATTGGCTCTGCTTATATGAAGCGAGAAGAGACAAGTACCAAAATCGAAGAAAGACAGTCATATATAAAAGCTGTACTAGACGATAAGGATTTCGACGTTTACGATGTCAAACGTTCACTACAGAAAATCTGTGACAAAGCACTGGCTAGCAATAGTTTAGTTAAATGGCGTGAACATTTCATACTACATCCTGAGCTCTTCAAATATTGTAAGCAAGGGTTCATTCTTAAGAATGAGGATGAGTTTGTTTTATTTAAAGAAGCCCAACGCAACCATAAGCAATATGAACTTTATACCCGTGTTATTGAAATTAAACTAAAGCAAGACAAATCCTTAATAAGGCCTTTTAAGCATCTCAATTATCAGGAAGTTATGTCTAGCGCCATACCTGCCAGTCTAAAGATAGAAGGTTGGCATTATGCAGGTATTGATTATTACTTCGAAATCATTAAGTATTCAAAAAAATTCGTAGTCCAGTTTAAAAACGGCTCATCAAACGATTACCCTCAAAAAGTTACTGATGTGCTTGAAGTTAATGGACTTCAACGTAAACATATCACAGATGAGGAAACAGGCGATGAAGCAGTGCACTACGAGATTACCTCATTAACATCGGTAGATGATGTAATCAGTCAGCTTATTCAAAATTGTAGCTCATTGAGGAGTATTGAGAATGAGTAACGTCGCCGACATAGAAAGACTCACGCAAAACCGTGTCGTACGATTCTTTACCGACACACTCGGCTACCGTTATCTAGGCGACTTCAAAGACCGACCTAATAACAAAAACATTGAGTCCGAGATTTTAGCGGCGTGGCTAAGCTCACGTAATGTCAGCCGTACACTGCGAAATAGAGCCATTAACGCTCTAGAAAAAGCAGCAGCACTGGGCAGTGGCGTTAAACTATACGATGCCAATAAAAAGGTCTATGAACTACTGCGCTATGGCATTAAAGAAAAAGAAGGTACTGGTGATCATAAAGAGACCGTCTGGTTGATTGATTGGGACCACATAGAGGTCAATGACTTTGCCATTGCCGAAGAAGTCTCCATCAATGGCGAAAATAAAAAACGTCCTGACATCGTCCTTTATGTCAACGGCATTGCACTGGGCGTTATTGAACTTAAACGCTCTAGCATCAACGTCACCGAAGGCATCCACCAGAACCTAGACAACCAAAAGAAAGAATTTATTCGCAGCTTCTTTAGCACTATTCAATTGGTTATGGCAGGAAATGACACCCAAGGCTTACGCTATGGCACGATCGAAACGCCTGAGAAGTATTACCTAGAATGGAAAGAAGCCAACCCCAATCATACGCCACAGTCTGATACTAGCGTACCGACGCATCTTACTTTAGCAAACGCTAACTTCACCGATCAACCCTTAGACTTCCATCTGTATCATATGTGCAATAAGCACCGATTCTTAGACATCATTAATAACTTTATTGTCTTTGATTCGGGTGTCAAAAAGACTTGCCGACACAATCAGTATTTCGGGATACAGGCGGCAAAAAAACACATTGCACAGCGCAAGGATGGGATTGTTTGGCATACCCAAGGCTCAGGCAAAAGCTTGACCATGGTTTGGCTGGCTAAATGGATACGGGAGAATGTTACCAATAGCCGTGTACTCATTATTACTGACCGTACCGAGCTTGATGAACAGATTGAAAAAGTCTTTTTTGGTGTCGATGAATCAATATATCGCACCAAGAGCGGTGCTGATCTTATTACCCAGCTAAATCAGCCTAACCCTTGGTTGCTCTGCTCCCTAGTTCATAAATTTGGGCGCGGCGGTGATGATGATAGCCATGATAGTAAAGACACAGACGAATTCATAAAGGACATTCAAGCCAGCCTACCGTCAGACTTTAGCCCTAAGGGCGATTTATTTGTCTTTGTTGATGAGTGTCACCGCACTCAGTCTGGCAAGCTGCACGGCGCTATGAAGGCATTATTGCCAGAAGCGATGTTTGTCGGTTTTACCGGGACGCCACTACTCAAAAAAGATAAGAAGAAATCTATCGAAGTGTTTGGTCCTTTTATTCATACCTATAAATTTGATGAAGCAGTTGCTGACGGTGTGGTATTGGACCTCCTGTATGAAGCACGTGATATCGATCAACAGCTTACCTCCTCTAAGAAAGTCGATGAATGGTTCGATGCTCATACTCGTGGCTTAACCAATATTGCCAAAAGCCAGCTTAAGCAAAAATGGGGAACCATGCAGCGGGTTCTGTCTAGCCAGTCGCGCATAGAGTGCATCGTCAATGACATCTTGCTCGATATGCAGAAAAAGCCAAGGCTTATGGATGGTCATGGCAATGCCATGCTTGTGTGCAATAGTATTTATCAAGCCTGTAAATCTTATGAGGCCTTTGAGAACTCTTTCTTGAAAGGGAAAGTGGCAATTGTGACCAGTTACTTACCGACTGCAGATAGCATCAAAGGTGAAGAAACTGGCGAAGGCATGACAGAGAAGCTTTTTAAATATCGAATCTATCGCAGAATGATTGCTGATTATTATGATATCAGCGAACAAGAAGCAGGCTCTAAAGCAGAGGACTTTGAGAAAGCTGTTAAAAAACGCTTCATTGAAGAACCAGGTCAAATGCGACTGTTGGTAGTTGTAGATAAACTGCTGACAGGATTTGATGCACCTTCTGCTACTTATCTATATATTGATAAAAAGATGGCTGATCATAATCTGTTTCAGGCCATTTGCCGTGTTAATAGACTCGATGGTGCAGAAAAAGACTATGGCTATATCATTGATTATCAGGATCTATTTCAGTCTTTAAACAGTACTATCTCTGACTATACGCAAGGCGCGTTTTCGGAATACGAAGATGAAGATATTGATGGGCTGTTAAAGAACCGCTTAAGTGCGGCGAGACAAAACCTAGATGATGCCTTAGAGATGGCCAGAGGACTGTGTGAACCTGTTAAATACCCTAGAAATACACAAGATTACGGCGCTTACTTTTGTCCTAGCGAAGGCACGACTGAGGCTGAAAAAATAGAACAAGAACAGCTTAGACTCACCCTGTACAAAAGCGTCTCCAAGCTGATACGTGCTTATGGCAATATTGCCAATGAAATGGCGGAAGCGGGATATAACGATCAGGAGATCAAACGCATCAAAGATGATGTAAAGCACTTTGAGTCGGTTCGTAATAACATCAAGCTTATGAGTGGCGACCATATCGATATGAAAAGCTACGAGCCGACCATGCGTAGGATGTTAGACACTTATATTCATGCCACACCTAGTGAGACGGTTATCGACTTTGAAGATTTAGGACTTATTGAGTTAATTGTCAATCAAGGGCCTGAAGCTTTAATCAAAGCCATACCTGACGATATAGCGAACAACCCTGAGAACGTCGCAGAGACCATCGAAAACAACGTGCGCAAAACGATTGTCGATGAAAACCCCGTCAACCCTAAATACTATGAGCATATGTCTGCCCTACTCGATGAGCTCATTGAGCTACGCCGACAAAAAGCCATTGCTTACGCTGAGTACTTACAAAAAATACGCCAGCTAGCCTCTAAAGTAATTAACCCGACTGGCAGTGCAGGTGGTGACGCATACCCTGAGACCATTAACACCCCTGCTAAACGCGCACTATATGATAATTTGGATCAGAATGAAGACTTGGCAGATAAAGTTGATGCAGCTATTCGCCTCCATAAACAGGCTGATTGGCAAGGTCATCTAATTAAAGAGCGCAAGATTACAAATGCGGTGCATCAGGTCATCAAAGAATATGAAGTTGATACTGACTTAGAAGAGCTGATTAGTTTGGTGAAAGCACAACAGGAATATCAGTGATTATTAAGTCAGCCTTTATTAAAATTGGTGAGCTAGATATACATCTAACTCGCAAGCATATTAAAAACCTACATATTAGTGTCATGCCGCCAGCTGGTCAGGTCAAAGTATCTGCACCTGATGCTATGACTGAGACTGCCATTCGGATGGCTGTTATCCACCGTATACCTTGGATTCGACGTCAGCAGACTGCTTTTGCCAAGCAAGAGCGCCAATCAGCCAGAGAGATGGTAAATGGAGAGACTCATTATCTATGGGGCAGACGTTACCGACTTCAAGTGATTGAGAGCGATACCCTCAAATCTCAGACGATCAAACTAAAGAGCGGTAAGCTTGTCCTAACCGTAAACACTGATGCCTCAGAGGAAGTAAAACTTAAGGTATTGACTGAATACTATCGTGGCCGACTAAAAGCTAGAGCACCCGATCTTATCGATAAGTGGTCAAAGAAAACTGACGTCACTATAAATAGCTGGCAGATCCAAAAAATGAAAACAAAATGGGGCAGCTGTAATGTAGAAGAAGGAAATATACGGCTTAATTTAGATTTAGCTAAAAAGCCTCTGCCCTGTTTGGAATATATCATTTTGCATGAACTGCTACATTTCAAAGAAAGGCAGCACAACGATAGATTTAAAGCTCTACTCGACATTTACATGCCAGACTGGCGATCTAGACGAGATTTACTCAACCAAATGCCATTAAACCAGGAAAACTGGAAACATCAAAAATAGTGCTTCAACTAAAGACGAACACTTAGCTCAGGACCTCTACCTACTCTTCAGCATATAACGCCTTTAAACGAAAACAGTGTGGCTCATCAGTCATACTTGAACGGTAATAGATAGACGCATCATCATTAGATAACAACGATTCAACAGCTTCTGATATATAAGCAAAAGCTTCCAATGGTAAACTTTGGACGCTCTCCATTCCAATAAACAATGCTTTAGTATTGCGTGCTGTCGAAAGTTGATCCACAAGATTATGCGTTGTTACTTTTATTAAATCTGTTTCAGATTCACCTTTGGCACTTACTTGGATGAATTGAAATAAACTGCCACACTCAAACAGACTTTTGATATCTACCACATCTATACCAATAAAAGTACTTGCAGATTTTACATCAAGCATTCTAATGACCTCGTTTACTTCATCTGGCTGACATTTAACAACGCCTTCCATAATATCTAAGCGCTCAAAATCATAATCACCTATTTGCAAGCCTACTAAAAACCAAGCCCCTGACTTCTCTTTTAACCCTACTAGCGCCTCCTCATCCCAATCACCACTGATGATAAAGCAACCAATAGCAGACTTCGGGTAATAGTCCATGGTTTGTCGATATAGAACAGCACTAGGTGTGTCATCTATATATGAGTCATCTATATGGTATTTCATAGTTATATTCACTGATAATTAACGGTTTTTTAAGGTAGTCAAAAATATCAAGTTCTGACGAGAGTTAACGACTATAAAGCGCTTGCACAGTCTCAAAGGCATTCATCATCTAGCATCATTCTTTTATTAAGGTTTGAACTACACTCATGCTCATACATCCTTTTTGAAATCTCATTCAGTCCTATTTGGCGCTATTGTTGATCACTCAGTTGCTTTAGCATTTTTATAGTGTTTATATCGTAACTGCATTCAAAATACTGATCCAAAAGCTCGTTAAAAACACATTTTTTATTAGAGGACGCCAAAGTAAACAACGTAAGCGAAGAGTGTAATTTCAGCGTATCGATTGATCCGAATATTTCTAAAGCGCTTTTATTAGGATGCAACAATAGTAATTCAGCACACTCTCTCAACCGTGCTCCAAGCACATCGTGCTGCAAATACTCTTTTGCCTGTTCTAGACTCTCTATCGCAAAGCGCCGAGCCATTGTACTGCGCCCCAAGCCTTTCACCTGTGGAAAAATAAACCACATCCAATGTGTACGCTTACGCCCTTCAGTTAACTCTTTAATAACCGATGGATAAACAGTATTTTGCGCTTGGATAAAATCGTTGAATAAAGCTGTACTCATACCTCTCACCTTCTATATTCTTTGCTTTTTAAGTGATTACCTGGCAACGATGCTGACGAACTCATTCAAGCTATATTTATACTTAATACAACTACAAAACCATATATATCATACCCATCCAACAGTACTTAGGCTTATCGACAACTTCTGTACTATAGAAAATATGTTCATCCTCTACACCCTTATTATCAATAGTATCTGATATAACTTTGAACTCATCAAACGTAAAATGGCGGTTACTTTCAGTTTTAAACATCATATCTTTTATAGTAATATCTTTAGGAATCTGATCAATAATCTGACTGAATACTTGGTCTGATTTAGACATTTCTAATGTGCTAGCTTGTATAAACTTAGCAGGTTTCGAAAAACTTAGCGCCTTTTTAATATCTGTAGGGTCGTTACCCATAAATTCGTTGAAAGTAGTTTCAAACAAATTCATGACGTTTTGCACTTCATCAAGCTGGCAAATAATAATGCCATCCACCACATCAAATTGCTTAATAGTTTTTTCAGTCGTTTGCAAACCGAGTAAGAACTCTGGCGCTGTTTTGAACCTCAGATCAATTAGTGATTTTTCATCCCAATTATCACTAATAAGAAAAAACCCATAACGAGATAAGTCATATTTGCTCATTTGTGGCGCGTACAACTTTGTAAAAGCAATATTTTTAATCCACAACTCATTATTGCGATACCTTTCAATAATGCCTATCGGTAACTGATCAACTAAATGAGCAGGGATATCTAACCCACGTAGCTGGGTTAGGTTAGCCAAGCTATCAGGAAGCTGTTCTATTGTTTCACTAATGACAATAAGCTCCTCTAACTGGCTGAACTGCCCTACTGACTCTGGTAAATGCTCAAGCGCTTCACAATTTAGCGTAAGATTGGTTAAGCTATATAAGTAGCCAATACTTTCAGGTAAATTGGTTAATTGGCTACAATCTATACTCAAGTCTGTTAACGCCAATAAATTAGCGTGATTACGCGGCAACACTTCATCAGGAATCTTAAATTTGTCAGCCCATGCCCAAAGCTCTGTCATCCATGGCTTTATATCGTTGTTTCCGACTTTACTATTCAGTTCTGACATATAATAAGCTTCCTTATTTAGTTAAAAAAACTATTTACTTAGTAATTTATTATCGTTTAAAACTTTATAGTACCCATCGAGCTCTTTAATGATTTTATGTGCCATCTTACCGTTATGAATTTGTTCCCATGGTTCAGTTTTGGACCACCAATCATGTGGTTCAAAATTATACCAAGCGCACCAATAACCGCCCTTTGATTTATCTTCTTCTGCCTTTATATTTTCACTAGCAATGCCATTGCTAGCCTTACACTCAGCCAGAATTTTCTCATAATATTCATGGTCTTGGCTTACATCCTCATTAGCTATAAAAATACCTAGGTAAGGGCAATTAAAAACCGTTCCCCCAAAACCTAAACAAAATTCCAGAACACTTTCTTTGATATTAAATATAATTTGCTCTTCTCGGTTAACACCCTTTAGGTCGGTTTTAATCATTGAATAAGGTTTGCTTTTTTCTTCAATAATTGTGATTAGATCACGCTGTAACTTCTCAACGAGTTGCTTTTTCATTTCATGAGTACTTAAAGCTATTTTGATAGAGCTAGCAACACTCTCTTCGCTAAACGACATAACCTCTAATATCGACTTTGACTCATTCATATCTTCTATCCCCATAAATTGCTTTTGAATAAAACTGATTAATTGTGCGAGAAACTCACTAACACTATAATTTTGGCATTCTATTTGGCACGCTTTGAGCCAAACAATTAGACCGCTAAAACGAAGATGGCTATATCGATTCTTCTTTTTCAACGCTTCTAATTTGCTCGTATCAATACTGTATTTGCTTGGACCTTCATCAGACTCATTTAAGTAGACAAGATGCCAAGCCTTGTGGCTTCTTTTTTCAAGCTCCTCAGCATAATCCTTCAACTGTTCAAACTGGTCTGCCGCATAAGGTTTGTTTTCAATACAAATACCGTAACTGTCATCACCCACCTGACATTGTAGATAAATATCCATACGGCGTTGGGTATTGCTTTTTACAGTGATCTCTTCAAGAAAAACATCTGTCTTCTCAAGATTATTAAGAAAAACCTGCCTTTCTGAAGTTTCATACATATCCGGCAAACAATGCTCAACAAATAGTCTTAAAAAGGTTTCTTGCTGGGCATGAGTGCCTTTTGGATCAAGCAAAGCCGCTAAGATACTACTAAGTCCTAATTCATCGGTATTGATATAATCAAAAGTATTAAAATCTGGTGAAAGCTGCCGACTGTAGAGTGCTTGCGCAGTCTCTAAAGCATGGATTTTTTGGCTGACTGCATTTATTAAGGTATTGACTTCACTCACAATTATATTTCCTTATAATTTATTAATAGTTGTTGAATACTTGTTATCTTACTAATCCTCATACAGCTCTAACGCACTTTGTAAACGTTCATGAATAACGGCTCTCAATGCTAGCGGTTCTACTACCACGGCCAGCTGCGACATACTTACCAACCAATCTTGCAGACGCTTAGTATTGGCAACAGTAGCGCTGACTCGATTCCAAGTATCATCAATCATAGTAATCTGCTGATCTTGTGATAATGGACGCTCATAAAGATGCTGACAGGCATATTTTTGCACTCTTAAAACTAGTTTTATCTGAACACTATCAGTAGGTTCTAACTTACCTAATTTATTCAAATGCTTTAATGAAAAAGCATTTCTCCCTACCCAGTCAGGTACTTGCTTATCTATGACTACTGCCTCAGTGATACGATTGACTGCAAAGTTGCGATGCGCTTTTAGCAATACGTCATCATCGATATGATCATCAGTAGGATTAAAGCCTGTGAGGTAGATCATATTGTCAATAAAGATAAGTCCTTTGGGATAGATGACTCTCTCAGCGGAACTGCCATGCCATTTATTTTGATAACTTATTTTAAGTTGCAGTCTATTTAGCAGAGCTTGGTGAATACTTGTAATCACATCATCATTAAGTTTCGGTGCTTGAACTATACTCGGTAAGGTAATCAGATAATCTTGCCATTGTCCTAGCTTACTTTGATTGAAACCATCCTTATTGTGCCGACCTAATTGGGTGAGCTTATCTGTGATATTTTGCTTAAAAGATACTGGTAAATAGTTTGCAGTATATTTATCAAGCATCTCCCAAAAGAACACTGTTTGCTCATTGATAATATCGATGCTAAAGCTAGGCTCAATATAAAACCGTGCTGTCTGTCCACTAATATTCTGACCCCATGCTGGCACTCGAATTAAAGCGTCACTATAAAAAACATCGTTAAAAATTTGGTTTAAAGCAATCAGATCGTTCTCTAAGTTCTTACGCTCGTTAGCGAGATTATCTGGATTATCACCGTACCCAACCATAAGCTCTGTTAATGACATAGCATTAGCTTCACTCCGAGGCAAACATTGATATAAAGCGAATAGACGTGTCGACTTTGTATAGCTTGCGATTGGGTGCGTGGGCATATAGGTTTCTCAGTTAAATCGTTCAATGTTAAGTTTATAGCTTCATTATTAAAACAATCATTCAATCAAAGCGAAGCAAAATCGCTGTCCCATTATCATAAGCATCGCCCTCTGAATCATAAACTTGGTTTTTAAGAGTGATTAGCCAATGCTGTAAATCTGTCTCCGCACTGACAGTTTGCCACTCATGACTCGGTACTAAGTCATGAATACCATCCGTACAAACCAAGAGACAGTCGCCACTATTAACATCAATCTTTCGAGAGATGCTCTCTGGTGATTCACTGCTTGTATAGCTGTCATCAGTGGTTAAAGCAAAGCATTCAGTAATGCTATATAAACTCCCCGCCATCCCTTCTCGGTTAAAGTCTGCAAAATCTGCTTGGCGACCTTGCTCCTGTGCCTTCTGGTCGATGAGTTCATTTAGCAGATTATGATCTCGAGTCAGGCACTGCCATTGTGTCGCACCTTTAGGCAGCCAATAAACACGACTGTCACCCACATGCGTTATCGTTGCCTTTATTATTCCATCACTATTTAACTCTCCAACCACCAGAGCGAGGGTTGCAGCTGCACCATGACGCTTATATGAATGCTTGGTTTGATTAACCAGCTGATGAATAGCATCGGCCGTTGGCTTTGTATTATGACTCCACAACCGACTAATCGCTTTTACCACCGCCTTTGAGCAATTTTGTGAGTGGCTGGAACTTGCCACACCGTCAGATGCTGCTAAACAAAATGGTGATGCAAACGATGTCACTGCCATCATCCCTAAGTCTTCTTGATACCAGTTGTCCAAAAAGAAAAAAGCATCTTGCTGTAAGTTATTACTGGCATTACCCTGAAAGATAATTGCACAGGCTTGGGCGATAGAGGAAGTATCGTTTAAAGGACAATTATTAAGAGAAGCAGTCATGATGGCAAGTCTATATTTTTATCATAAAAGCTATTATAACGAGCAACCTAGAAGAAAATATTCTAGGTTAGAATATAAAGTCATTTAATTTGAAATGTAAGGTGAGGTAAGAATCAAATAATATTTAAACTTTTTTTAATTAAAAAATGGCTTGATTAAAAGTGACACTCCTATAGAAGAGGTAACTTAATAAATATAGACTAGAGTATGATTAATTTATGAATAATACTTAGTACGAGTAAGTACCAGGAAACCTATAACGGTCTTATAGATATGGAGAAACACCTCTGTTATATTAGATTCATGAGGGTTTTAAATATTCGCTCATCTATACAAGGAAGCATAGAATGACAGGGATTGAGTTTTATACCAATGGTCATATCATCAGTGAAGCTGACAGCATGCGTCAAAAGCTCGGTGCATTAGCTAAGCAGTATCGTGCGACGTCCGCTATTATCGTTACAGATGCTGGAATCACTCAGCTAGGCTATGTCGATATTGCTCAGCAATCATTACAAGAAGCTGGTGTTAATGTTGTTGTATTCGATAGTGTCGTAGCTGATCCACCTGTTGCAATCGTCAATGACGCTATTAAAATTGCCAGAGACAACAGCTGTGACTTGGTCATCGGTTTAGGCGGTGGCAGCTCTATCGATACTGCAAAAATCGTCGCCTTACATCCAAACGAATTTGAATCGGTAAACGATATTTTGGATAAAGATGTTAGTGGCTTTAACAAACTACCTTTGTTTGCGATACCGACCACCGCTGGTACTGGTGCAGAAGCCACCTTTGTCTCAGTCATCACAGCAAAAGATGGTAGCAAAAAAGCCATATACACTCCCAAAATCCTGCCTGATGTCGCCATTCTAGATGCGACACTTACTCTTAAGCTACCTCGACATATCACTGCTGCAACCGCTTTAGATGCCATGGTTCACTGTGTTGAAGCGTACACGAGTCGTACTAAAAAGAATCCTATTTCAGATGCGTTGGCTGTTAAAGGCTTACAGATGCTCTGGAATAACTTTGAGAAAGTATTAAACCAAGGCGACGATATCAACGCTCGCTCTAACATGCTACTAGGCTCAACTTTGGCTGGTATAGCCTTCGTGAATTCTTCGGTAGCTGCAGTACACGGACTTTCCTACCCGCTTAGTATCAACTTTCATATCCCGCATGGACATGCCAATGCGCTTGTTATGTGCGGTGTCTTCACCTTTAACTTATCAGCAGCAGCCCCTCTTTATGCAGAGCTAGCTCATGCTGTTATGCCCTCTCAGACCTTGGGTATGACAGACTTAGAGGCAGCAAGCTTGTTTATCAAACAGTTAAAAATATTTTTAGAGACGAGTGGCCTTAAATATCGCTTAAACGAATTAGATATCACAGACCAAGACATCCCTGCCTTAGCAGACATCGTTATAAATACTTATGCTAGGCTAATCGCGACTAACCCTAAAGATATGACGTTAAATGAGGTAACAGCAATATATGAGGAGATACTCTAAAAAAGAAACTCGCATTATTTAAAACAGTGTTATTTATCAAGGAAGATATCCACTACTGAAGGGAAATAGTTATGTCAGAATACAAATTAGACGTGGTCGTCGATGGCTTTCATTACTTAGAAGGACCTCGCTGGTATAAAGACGCCTTATGGTTTGTCGATTTTTATACCAAAGGCGTTTACCGTGTGAATGATCAAGGCGTCGCAGAAAAAATTGTCCATATTGAACAACAACCCTCTGGTTTGGGCTGGCTACCTGACGGTCGTATGCTAGTGGTTTCAATGAAAGATCGCAAAGTCTTACGCCTAGAAGACGATGGCGAGTTAGTCGTTCATGCTGATATCTGGGAGCACTGTGATGGACATGCTAATGACATGGTCGTTGCACCTAATGGTGATGCTTATGTCGGTAACTTTGGCTTTGATTTGATGGGTGGTGCCGACCATAAACATGCGGCTCTTATATTGGTGAAGCCTGATGGCCACTCACAGATTGTGGCAGAAGGCTTAGCTTTTCCAAACGGTATGGTCGTTTCTGCTGACCAAAAGACGTTAATCGTCAATGAGCTATTTGGTAATAAAATTTCAAAATTCGATATCAAAGAAGATGGGACTTTAGGAGAGAAGCGTGACTTTGCGAACTTCGGAGAACTAGGAGATGAGCCAAATTTAGGGGTGCGCATAGAAAACGCCACTATCTTACCTGATGGTCTTGCCTTAGATAGCGAGGGCGCTGTTTGGATTGCAGATACTTTGAACCAGCGTGCTGTTCGTATTCAAGAAGGCGGGGAAATTTTAGAAGTCGTTGATACCGCACCTGATGGTATTTTTGCAGTGGCACTTGGCGGACAAGATGGCAAAACCTTGTTCATGTGTGCAGCACCTGATTGGGATGAAGCATCACGTACCGCTGAGACCAGAGGTCGTATGCTATCTACTCAGGTTAAAGTTGGTCATGCTGGTACGCCATAGCTAACTTTTTAGCAGGCAAATAAAGTTAATACGTAAAAGGATTAACCATAGAAAAGTCAGGCATTTAAAATAGCCTGACTTTTCATTAATAGATCATTAGAGTTTGACTGATATAATGTCGCCATTTATAACGAATTCAAAAAAGTAAGGCTAGTTATGACCACATACATACTTGACACTGAAACAACCGGACTTGTTGATCCGCACATGACCGAGGCCGCCTACTCTATTGTTGATATCATTAATGGCAAGGTGACTGTATTACAGGCACCAAGAGCGAAGCGTTTTAACCCACTTAAAGAAATCAGCTTGGGCTCTATGGCGATATCACATATCTGTGATGAGGATGTTGCAGATGAACCACCTCATACAGACTTCAAATTACCTAGCAGTGTTGAGTATTTGATTGGTCACAATATTGATTTTGATATGGCCGTTCTTAAAAATGCGGGCGTAACTCATACGCCTAAATTAATATGTACCAATGCGATGGCTAACTTCCTGCTTCCTACGCTTGAAAGCCATAAGCTAGTATCCCTCCTCTACCACTTTCACCGTGATATAGCCCGTGCTCAAGCAAGAGATGCTCATGCTGCCATTGCTGATATTTACTTCACTGAGCTGGTGCTTGGTAGTCTGATTGACTTGGCGAATAGCCAAGGCCATGAGATAAGTGATGTGGAGAGCTTATATGAATTTAGCGAAATAGCGCGTGTACCCACGCACTTAAGTTTTGGTAAGCACAAGGGTGAGGCTATTGCAGATTTAGCGACTCACTCGGATGGTGCTGGATATTTGAAGTGGCTATTGAAACAAGATACCGTTGATCCTTATTTGGCCGAGGCTTGTAAGAATGCATTAGAGCAGTCTGCTTAAATACGTGTAGCTTTAAACTAGCGCTTTTATTATTCGCCCATTTCACCAGCTTATAACGTCAGTATAATAAAAGCGCAAACCATAGTATTATTTTACCTGTTTTATCCCTTCGTGCAATTGACGCCGACGCTCTTGTGATGCGTTATAGCGATGAGCTTTCGCCCGCTCAATCTCTTCATGAGTTTGGATTAGTTCAGACGGCATAATAAGTACTTCATCCATATCTATTTTATCGACATGCATAGCATTACCTGTGAGAATTGAACGTAATACTTTATCAGCATCACTCTCCTGAAGACTGTCAATCACAGCAGCGCATCTATCAACGTCTGCTAACTGTAGCTTGATGAACATCTGAGCGTCGTAATAAGACTTAGAATATCCCTTACTGACAGCCAGGCACCATAACGCCACTAATACCTCAGGGCTAGCAACAGGTACATCAACCATACCAAATATCTCTTTAGATATAGGCTGATTCAAGGCGAAACCTTTGGGGGTGCTTTGGAATGAAAGTTCGAGAGGATATTTTTTAGTCTCACCACTATCATCTTTGATAGCAATGATAAATTGTTGGTAGGCATTCCATATAAAATCAATGTTATTTTCTTTTAGAACGCTTTCAAGTTTACCGCAGTCACTTTCAGAGATTATGAAATTAATATTAGTAGTCGCACGAGGCGGTGCGTACTCTGAATATGCCACTGTACCAATAATCACATACTCAATTTTTTCTTCTGACAAAAAACAGATGATCTGTTTAAATAAATTTTGGAATTTATTCATTCGGCCGTCTGATTCAAACAACCTTAAAATCTCCATTGACTCACTCATATCTACCTGCCAAGTTTTATATCAGTTATTGTCAATTTATACTCACCTTCAATCAACCTAGCCTCAAATTTACTTGATCCAAAAGGCAACAGCTCAAAATACTGTAAATTTTTAAGATTATTAAAATTTTTCAGCTATGGCGAGATCAAAATTTAATTTTTTCTCAACACCGATAACTTGCAAAAGCTGCTCTCGAATCTCGATCGCAGTCGCTGCTAGATCAATAGTAGCAAATTGAATTTTATGATTTTGCATGACGATGTACTCATTAACGTTTTTACCTACGGAAGGATGAAGTAGTAGGCCTGAAGCATTTTCATTGAGTGGGTCCCCACTACCCTCTTGCGATCTTAAGTAGGCGTACATCTGATATAGATAACCACTGCGTAAGGTTTCATCTCTAAACCAACCGTTGATTACGACAGCATTGAACTTAGTATCAATGACTAAGCGATGTCCTAATTCCATATCATCTATTAAGATATCCGTTCTCATGTTAGGAAGTATCTTATCAATGCCTAAGCTCTTATCCTCTATCTGCCATTTCAGGGTCTTGCCAGCGCTTATTCGATAATTTTGCTTTGGCAACACCGTGTCATAAAATCCAGCAACTCCTTTTTCAAAAAGCTTACGAAGCCAGGGTAAGTTATCTCTCTCTGGCGAGTTTAATTGCTTTGTACCTTCAAACTCGGTCGGAAGCGCAAGATTAAAAGCTAAATGAGCTGCTGTAATCATAGGTTTATCTTCAACGTCATGCCTTCCAAAGCGATCTACTGAAACCTCACTCCGACTAGGACGTACCTGACTGACTCCCATGCGCCTTAAGCGCACATCCAATGATCGGCACCTATGAGCTAAATCATTATTTTTTACAATCTTAGAGATACTCTCTAAGGCAGCACGGACATATCTATTACGCGCGGTATCAATAGTTAATTCATCAAAATGACAAGCGACTTTACCACGATCAAGCAATCTATTTCTCTCAGTACTAAGCAGATCTATTCTACCCCGGACACGATTAAGCACAGCATCACGAGACTGATAACTGTAACTTAAGTTTCGCTGAATACGATGCTCAACTCGTCGACACAGTATTTCTGCAATTAAATCTGGAATGTCATCAGGGTTATTTTCAACTGAGATCTTAGCCGCTTCAAACTCTCTATACATATCCGAGGCATAGAGCATAAGCAGCCAAAGATTGCGTACCGGTATTTCACCTACAAACTTGATTTCATCATAAGATTCAGACAGATGATCTACTTCAATAGACATAGACTTACAGACCTTCGATCAGGCGTTTCTGTGCTTTTTGAGATTTCTCAAGATCATCGAACCAGTACTCATCAAGTAAAGGACCGATCTCCGTCTGTACCACCTCACTAAACCATTCTTTAGCATTCGTTATAGTCATCCCAACGGCTGGCGTGACATAGCTATGGCCTACTTGAAACTGAGCACCAAGACTGGTATCTGCAGAAATCTCCTCATTAAGAGCCCTAATACGACTGTCAATTCCAGTTAGAACATTTGAATCGATGCCATTTTTGGATTGAACCCAATCATGCCATGGCTTGCCCAATGTTGGTTCAAGATCAATAAAGGCAAAACGACGACGTAGTGCAAGATCAACCAAGGCCAGCGAGCGGTCAGCAATATTCATTGTACCTATGACATATAAATTACTGGGAATATAAACACGTTCACCATCGAACTTTCTATAAGACAGCTCTAACGCTTCATCTGGCGTTCTTTTATCAGTTTCAAGTAGTGTGAGCATCTCACCGAACACTTGAGCAGGGTTACCTCGGTTAATCTCTTCGATGACAATAACGTACTTTGATTCAGGATCATCAATAGCGGCTTTGATCATTTCCATAAAAGGGCCGTCTACCAATGTCAGCTTGCCCTCACCTGAGGGACGCCAACCTCTAATAAAATCTTCATAAGACAAATTAGGATGAAACTGCACGGCTCGTATTTTACTATCGTCACGCTGACCCATTAAAGCAAAGGCTAATCTTTTGGCCAACCAAGTTTTACCAGTACCGGGAGGCCCTTGTAGTATTAGATTTTTCTTATCCCGAAGACGTTTGAGTATCAACTCAATCTTAGCTTTAGGCAAAAAACACCCATCAGATGTAATGTTATCAATAGAATAAGTTTCTAACATCATTTGAGTATCCGTCTTAAAGGGTAATTGTGTGTCAAGATTACTAACTGTATCTTTGTCGAGCCAGCGATATGTCCCTTTACTAAGCAGCTCTAACTCTCCATCACTAGCTAGCTCTTTCAATAAGAATTTAACCGTTCCTTTGACATCACTTCTCTTTGGAAACCTTTCTTTAAGAGCATCGGTAAATCTATCCAAAAACTCATTATCTGTAAATTCAAGAGAGTCCTTGTCATGACAAAGCTGTTTCAATTGTGAAAAAATAATCTCTTTCCAAGTTCTATTGGATAGTTTTTCTGACTCATTTGGTTTGAATTGGTATGCTGCAAGCGAGAGTTCAGGAAAAGAGTGTACAGGATAAGTTTCTTCTAAAAACCTGGTTTCAAGACTCTCTAACAACTCTAAATAATCATGAGCATCACAGCGTGCTTTTGGACCGTTTTTATTAATTTCTATATTGAGCTTTTTATTGATGTATTCTTGAGACTGTCCATCAAGGGTTAAGAAGCTCCACGGTCTAATCCAATATAGACCCATAGTCAAATTCCAGCCTATACTGTAACAGTTAGTAGCGCTGTCATAAGAGGAAACGAATTGAGACTTAGCCTCTTCACTCTCACCTTCATCTTCTAAATCGGCAAATGCGATAGCACGGGCAAAGACTTCCCATAAAATATCTATATCATCTGCATGGCGCTTGTAGTGATAACCAAAAAACCAGGTTCTTTGATTGTTAACTATAGGGATGCCATTAAAAGATTCAGGAACAGGCTCTGTTATATCAAGTAGTTCGGCCAATGCTTTAGCGATAATTTTACGATTATCGTCAGTGATTCCACGATTAAAAAGAGCCATGACTGTAAAAGGACATATATCTTTTAATAATCCTCCTTCGACCCCTTCTTCGTATTGGTCGTTAAGAATAGACATGACATCACTTGTTGCAGATATTTTATGAATACCAGTAACAAGCTCATCACGACGATATCGAAAAGCAAGAAGCTTAGAGGCCATTTCTTCATAGAAAGTTGTCCACTCAAAAGCGGAATGCTCTGAAGGTGAATCGCCAAATCTTTCAAGCCAATAAGGATTGTTGCGGAACATATCTATGTCTTGAGCTTTACCGTCAAATGCAAAATCAATCAAATTAACTCTTAACGCAGTCTCAGGAATGACTCTCCAGACGGTATTTCTACTAGTGAAAAAATACCATTCCTTAGGAGTAAAGCTGTTGTCCCAATCTACTTTTAAAGTGTTACCATCACCTACATTCTCTATAACGGTACCAATAGCTTTAATTAACATCACAGAAACCGTGTGTCCTCGATTATCAAAAGGTAGTTCGTTTTTTCTAGTGTACGTTGATTTGATAGCAATTCTATCGCCAGCTTCAATAAACTTTACTGAATCAATCGGGTTAGCCTCAGGATTAATCTCCCAGATACCTGCTTCAACAAATCGAGAGGTTTGGTCTACTCCATCATATGCAGCACCAACAAACCAATAAGAATTTACATCTATTGCTTCAAAATTTTTAGTCATCATAAAATCCTGTTAATGTTATATTTTCTGATTATAGTATTTGATAACTACTTAGGCTATAGAGCGTAAAACCTGAATTGATGAGTAATAATTTTTGGCTAATACTTAAAAATAATACTCATCGTTGCTTGATATTTTGAGAACTTAATACGTTGAAAAAACACTTTATTGGTGATAAATAATATTTTTAAAAAATTAATGCTATTTAAAAATGCGCTTAGCAAAACTGAGGATTTCACTAAGCGCACTATAAATACTTTGATAGGACTTCGTTCTAAAAAATATTCAATACCCTACTATCCAATGACTTCCCAAGAATATTCAGATCCTGAGCCAGAAGTACTACTATTGCCGTTTTCAAGCTCAGTATCATTGTATTCAATTTTCTTAATAATACGTCCGCTTTCATCTTCATGGTAATAGATAGTCAGGTTATTTGGATCAAAATTTTCAATATCCTCAAGTTGAGTCTCAAAAGTACAACCTTTTTGGAACAATCTGCCAATCATGACAACTGTCTTTAAATCTAAACTATCAAAAACATCTTCCTGACTAGAAACGCAAACCAACTTAATACCCTGCGATTCAAGCGATTCAGTATCACAGTTCGAACTCCAGATTGTATCTTCAGAACCGTTCACCAACTCAATTTGAGTATCTTCTATTAAATAAGCGCCATTGACATGCCATAGATTATCGACTTCATATAATCCACCCCCGCCAAAGTTATGTTCCTCTGGAACTTGGCAGTTATCATCACCCCACTCAGCATCATTACTATAGTCTTCAAGATCGATATCATTATCTTCGAAGTATTGATAGGTTGTAGCCTCTACAGTACCAGCAAAGGTCTCGACGCCATAGCCATTGACCTGAAGAAATATTGAAGTATTATTATCATTAGAGACACTTGAAGTTGAAGAATCGAACTCATCAAGACCATGAACTGGATCATCTAAATTTTGAAGAAAATCAATGAGAGAGCTAGATATCTCTACTAAGGGATTGTCGTATAACGAAAATCTTTCTAACGTCGTAAGATTACAAATACTTTCAGGTAGATTTTTAATATTGTTTGAACTTAAGTTCAACTCTTTCAAATATTTAAGATCTCCAATACTTTCAGGAATCTTATTAATATTATTACATTCAACATTCAAACTTATTAAGTTTGATAATTGACCAATACTATCAGGAAGCTCGCTAAGTTCATTGCTACTAATATGTAAACTTATCAGACTTGATAGTTTTCCAATACTTTCAGGTAGAATTGATAATTTATTTCCAGATAAATCAAGATTTTCAAGTTTCTTGATGAGTCCAATATTATCAGATATTTTATTGATTTGATTATTAAACATTTTTATTGATGTTAAGTTCGATAGTTGACTGATACTATCAGGAATACTTACTAGCTCAAAATTACAACAAATATTTAAAGTTATTAAATTTGATAATCGACCTATATCATCAGGAATGCATGCCAACTCATCATTACTCCAAATATCTAGTATTGTTAAATTTGATAACTCCCCTAAGCTGTTGGGCAGTATATTGAAACTACAGTCTGTCAAAGTAAGACTATTTAAATTTTTGAGCCTTCCTATACTTTCAGGTATATTAACAAGGTTTTTATTAGATGAGATTTCCAGTGTTTTTAAATTAGATAACCTACTAAAATCCGCAGGAATTTCTTTTAATTTACTATTAATTATAATGAGAGACTCTAAATTCTTTAGATCTCCAATACTAGACGGAAGATCAGTAAGTTTTTTATCATGCGTAATTTCTAAATTTTTTAATCCATTTAGTTGAGTTATACTTTCAGGTAATTTTTTTATCGCATTGCCTTTTAAGCAAATACTTTGCAACTGCTTAAGATTACCAATACTATCTGGTAGTTTACTAAGTTTACTATTGTGAATAAGATTAAGACTTTCAAGATTTGATAAATCACCTATTCTATCAGGCATTTTTTTTAACTCGCTACTACTTAAGTTAAAAGTACGTAAGCTTTTAAGGTCTCCAATACTTTCATCCAATACTTCAAAACCCGAACCTGTCAAAGTTAAATTTTCAATATTTGATAGATTCCCTATATTTTTAGGGAGAGAGTATTTTTTTTGTGATTTTACTTCTAAAGTAGTTAAATTTGACAAATTAAAAATAGCATCTAATGACTCACTAGATTGATATAAAGATAGATGAAGATTTTTTAATTTAGATAAATCTGCAAAACTACTTGGAATTTCTTTCAGTTCAAAATTAAGATTAATAACCAGTTCTTCTAAACTTAATAATTTACCAAAATTATTAGGTAAATCAGTTAAATTTTTATTATTATTAATTTGTAAATATTTTAATTTTGAAAGTTGGCAAATGCTATCTGGTAAGCTTTTAACACCAGTAAAACCTAAAATAAAACTCTCTAGATTTTTAAGACTTTTAAAATCTTCAGGAAGGACTGTTAATTTATCAACGCCAAAGATCTTTAGTTTTTTTAAATTTGGTAACTGAATAATATTATCTGATAATTCTCTAACATTGTCACCTCCTAAACTTAGATTTTCTAATTTTTTAAGATCTCCCATACTTTTGGGATAATAAGTTAATTTATTATTTCCATAAATATTTAAAACTATCAAGTTTGATAACTGACCGATATCATCTGGTAGTTTTTTAATATTATTTCCCTCTAAAATAAACTCCTCTAAGTTTTTAAGATTAATAATACTTTTAGGAATATCTGTTAGTTTTTTATTGTAATCAATAACTAATTTTTTAAGTTTTGATAGCTGACCAATACTCTTGGGTAACTTTTTAATACTAGTATAATATATAATCAAAGTTTCTAAATTTTCAAGAGATCCAATGCTATCTGGCAGTTTTACTATATTAGTTTTTTCCAAAGTAAAGTCCTCTAAATTCTTAAGGTTTCCAATACTCTCAGGAATTTCCTTTAATTTAAAGTCATCAATAATATGTAACTTCTTTAAGTCAAGTAATTCTTTTGCTTGCCTAGGTATGATCTCTTCATCAATATGAGCTTCGTCTGCCCAATCCCAAATCTCTTGCATCCATTCTTTGTTATCGGAGTTAGTTACATTTTCCATTATAAATCCCTTTATTAAGTTAAATAAAATTAGTTTTTATTGATCTATTAAGATCAGCTTTAGAGTAATTATCCAAAATTTAAATATCCTTAAACTGACAAACTCTCTCATTTAGCTAATGAAACTATATTAATAGAGCCAGTCTATGATTGTATGTTTTTAAATCTCGAATGGCTATCTTTATATATTTAACTGGCGGGACATTTTTTATTGTAGTAATAATACTCTAAGAGCATTGAGGCTAACCAAAAATCCCTATATAAAATAGACCTCTTGCAAAAGTAGCAGAGGATTTTACAATAACTCATACATTCACAACTGGCTAAGAACCATGCCAAACATAGATAAGCTTCTTAAACAAAGTGATGCTGGTTTTAAACGTTACACAGGCATTCATAAAGCGACCTTCCATGAAATGCTGGATGCTATGCAGCAATGTGAAGCACAAAAGACTAAATCAGGTAGACCAAGCGTGCTTAGTCTTGAGGCGCAAATATTACTGGCCCTTACTTATTGGCGTGAATACCGGACGCTGTACCATATCAGTATGGACTTCGGTATTCATGAGTCTTCTGCTAGCCGTATTATTCGTAAAGTAGAATATGTTCTTATCAATTCAGGCAAGTTTGAATTACCTAAAAAGCTGCCTAGTAGAGTCGATGACGACATCAATTGGTCAGTCGTGATTGTCGATGCAACCGAAACCCCTATTGAGCGTCCAAAAAAAACCAAAGAGACTACTATAGCGGCAAGAAGAAACAACACACCTTAAAAGCGCAAGTGATCGTCCACTGGAAAACAGGTTTGATATTAGATGTTCAAACGTCCAAAGGCTCTATTCACGATTTTAAGCTGTATAAAGACACTTGTCCTGACTGGTTACCTTGTGACGCTAAACTATTAGCCGATAGTGGCTATCAGGGCATTGCAAAGTTACATGAACAGAGCTTCACCCCCTTTAAAAAGCCACGTGAGGGTCAATTGTTAGAGCTCTGCAAACAAGCTAATCAGTATCTCGCTAAGTTTCGCATTATGGTTGAACACAAAATAGGCTTAATCAAACGGTTCAAAATCGTGGCTCATAAATATCGCAACCGTCGTCAGCGCTACGATCTTAGAATGAAGCTATTCGCCAGTATTGTTAATTTCGAGCTTGGTTTATGACTTTTGCAAGAGGTCTAATACATATAGAACTACAAGTACTACCACAGCAATCAATAACCATCTTAAAATTGTGAAAGCAATCTGAATAGCAGAGATGCAAACTGCAAAGGGTAATAATATCAATGTTACTAACTTTCCAAATATACTCTTTTGACTCCATCCCTTCCTGTATACGTAATTCGTTAAACTTTCGATATATCCATCAATAAATCCAAAATCTGATGTATTACTATTTCCTCTATTACTATATCTGCTAGATTCCCTATCATTCGTTGCATCAGACTGAATAGTCCCTTGAGAGGCAGTAGAAATTGGAGTGCCTAAGATATTACCCTGATCATCGTAAGTATAAATAAGAGTACCGTTTTGAATGCTTACTGTAGAAGCAGTAAACCCTACTAACCTACCTCCTCTAGTAAAAATTGAGACTGGCAAATCTTGCCCTGTTTCATCATACAGGTAAACACTACTTCCTCTTTGAACAGCGTTAGCTATCATAAGCATGACTCCTGTATTTTTATCGTAAAATTTAAAATTCAAGTTAATCGTATTTCTTGAATTGCTCTCCATCTTAGCTTATGAATTAGACGATCCTGTCGTTCATGAGGCTCATTGCATTAAATAAACTCACTTTTTTTAACTGCTCAACATTATTGACGGACATATTACCAAGATTAGAATTTGCCACTACGACAGCCAAGGTTTGTGCTCTAGAGATCGCGACATTAATGCGATTTTTGTCCAGCAAGAAATCAATGCCGCGAGGTGATTCACTAGCATCACTACTGCACATACTTAAAAATATAATAGGCGCTTCTTGCCCTTGAAACTTATCAACGCTACCAATCTTGGCTTGTTTGCCCAAGGCGATTTTTAACTTACTAACCTGATGATTATAGGGAGCGACAAACAACATATCGTCCCAAGTTATGATTCGAGTTTCTGGCTCTCCAGTATCTTTAGTCGCACCAGTATGCAATAGACGCCCCAATAGCGATTCAGCTAATTGCTTAATCACTATCACCTCCTCATCAGAAGCCTGAGTATTACCTTCATGCTCTACAGGGATAAAGATGATTCCTGCCTCAGAGTTTAAATGCGCTTCTAGAGTTTGCTGATCAGTATTTTGAGTAGCTGCATCTACTGTTTGAAGAATTCGCTTATCATTGTCAAAGTGTGACTTGAGTTTACCTTCATAAATTAGCTGGCTGATAACAGTATTTACTTTGCTATGCATACGATAAGTCGTATCTAAAAACACACCTCTATCTGCAGGTATTGTCGGTGTTTTATGGAGTAGATAATCTAATATAGATAACCCACTTTGAGCAGGATGGGTGCCTTGTGAAGGTTGACCTAACTGCATCTGATCACCCATTAATACTAAATTTTTAGCACTGCGACTCATAGCTACCAAGTTTGCCGTTGAAACTTGCCCTGCCTCATCAATGAATAAATAGTCGAGCTGCTCAGTCATATCCTCCCGCGCAAACCCCCACGCAGTCGTCCCAATAACGCAGGATGACTCTATATGACCGATTAACTTACTATTGCTTGAGATAGTCACATCATAATCTGCAAGCTCATCATCAGTATCTTGTGTACAGATAAAAGCTGCTTTTATATTTTGGAGTTTGCAATATTTAGCAGTACTGAGTAATAAGTTATTGATCGCTTTATGACTGTTACTGGAGATACCTATTCTTGCTCCTGATTTAAGCAGATGGGCGATGACATGTTTACCAGTGAAAGTCTTGCCAGCGCCAGGAGGGCCCTGTATAGGTAAGTAGCTATTATCTAGATTAACAATCGCTGTGATGATTTGCTCTAAGCGTGCATTAGGTTCATCACTATCGACAATATCACCGCCTGTATGATTTGATATTCTCGGCTTTGAACCCGTTAAAAAGTCTATAACGGCAGATTGTTGTTGTCTAAATAACCCTTGCTCATACTCAGCAACCGTTCTAAAAAGGGCATCTGAGATTATACTTGTATCAATATATTCGTTTGGTATCAGTGATACTATGTTCGATGGTTCGTCTTTAGTTTTAACTACGATTATACCCTTATCTAAATCACTCTCCTCAGCAACAAAGCTAACCGTAGCATTTTTGCCATTTAATTTTTCAACTCCAAGCAAATAGAAGCTTTTCGCAGCGCCTTTAAATTCTTGCTCGACATCGAAACTATACTCATAACTTAAGTTTCTAGCTTTGGGTTGAGACTTAAAGGGGGCTCTATCCGTGCGCTCGCAAAGAGCAAGACAGTCTAAGTCGTCAAAAAGCTCTATCTCGTCTGAACCAAGGCGGTCAAAAAGCTTCCAAAACAATGGTTTAGACTCTCTTCGATGAAATTCTAACATCCATGCTAGATTCTCAGTGAGTTGTGCTTGTTTAGGGTTATCTAGTAACTCTGTTTCAGCTTGGTCTAATAGACGGTCACGCAATGCGGTAACCATGGTCACTTCTTCGGAGACTGCTGGCTCAATGACTTCAGTTTTACCAAGATACTCAATACGATGTATTGCTTGCTGCTCCCTTAACCATACTGTTAGCTCCTGCGTAGAATCGCAATCATCAATATTATAATCACGAATATCATTTAGAATCTTCGAGGTTTGCCAAGTATCTCCTTCTAGACCTTGCTCAAATAACTGTCGCCAGTGATCATAAACAACGATAGAATCACCGCCATTGCCTACCTCAGTGTTACGCTTGCTTCGATATAGACGCTCTACATTTTTGATAGAATATTTAGGCGCGCCTAATCGTAAACCGCCCTTCACCACTTTATACAAGTCTACAAACACTTCATTTCTTAAAAGTTGATCAACCTCATATTCACAAATGCCATAGCGACCCATAAGCTTTCGGCACGCGGCAATTTCATAATTGGCGTAGTGGTAGATATGCATACTTGGGTCTTGTTGCCATCTATCATATACCCAGTGAATAAACGCCTCAAAACACTGTTTTTCTTGTTCAGGATTGTGAGCCCAGAAATCTTTAAATTGACGATCACCCTGCTCATCAAAATAACTATTACCCCATAAATACTCTAAACCACCCTCATCAAGTGGAAACCCTTCAATATCGAAGAATACATCTAGTGCAGAGTGTGGCGGTAATACTGCTAGTCCTTTTTTCTCATCCTCTGTGTGAGGTAGTATTTCAAACTCTGGTATAGCGTTACCATTAGGCTCATCTGAATTTTTAGTTTTTAAATGGGTTTTGATTTGTATAGCAGCTTGATCTTTAATTTTAGCGAGAGATGTGGAATGAATACCATGCACTGATAACAAAGGCAGCTCTGCAAGCTGCTGCATAGTGTGAATACCTACTTTATTGAGTTTTTTAATTTGTGCTTTGGTAATGTTCGCCACTTGAAACAGATGATCTTTATCGAGCAAAATTTGTTCGGCATGGTTACTCCAATTACCCCAACTTTTCGAGTCAGCAGGATCTGGTTTTTGATCGGGATGAAAGCGAGAGTGCTCGACCAAAAAAGTATTTTTAAGAGATAGATAATAGTAATAAAAATCATGAGTGTTTAGTATTTGCTTCTCACCATTGCCAAGAGCAACGGTAATATTTTGAGGCAAGCAGCCTTGAATGGCCTCAAGCATTTGAGCGTAGCAACATAATTGGATTATAAATGTTGGCTTGACGTGACTAGCAAGCTTAGTGTCCCACACCTCATAATGCCAATCTCCGAGATTGCTTAAAGGTTGATCTGACTTGTGCTCCACTTTCACCAGAAAATCAGCATAGCCAGCGAAGTGCTCAAGCTCTAATCGTGCTTGAACAATGACTTCAGCACCTTGCTTCATAGCGTTGAGCGTTTTGGTATATCTTTCCTCTTTGGTAATGCCTTCAATTTTGACTAGTATCTTGCCTTCAGCTATGAACTGCGTCTCTAGCTTATCTTCATGCTCATAACCTTTTTGTTGCAACATCACCATAAGCTCGTCACTAGGATCTGGCTTAGGTGCTAACTCTGGATACTCTTGAGCGAGTCTATCCATCCATGATGCAAAAGGGCTCTCCATGTATTTGGTTAGATCTGATGGAGAGTAATACATACCTTCTTTTTTATACATTATTTGCCTTATATTTATGGCTCTATTAAAATCTTCTCTTAAATAGTCTTTTTTTCGTAGAATAAAAATTAATAATTATCTATCTAGGTATTAGCAGAATTTATTTTTCAATTCATATTAATATCTTACTTATCATTAATTATGTAAAACTAAATCCAAGAATAATAATTTTAATACCAACTGAGCAGTAACAATATTATTTACTTATCTTACATTCATCAACATATAAAGTAACTAAATTTTGTTCGACATAAATTGACTGGAAAAACAATGCTCGATGCTATAAACCTATCATCTCTTTAAGTAAATTAGTGCTACTATAAATAAGTTCACATGACTATATCTATTTGAATTCAAAGTTTTTACTACAAGGATGAGAACCATGCCAAATATTAACGTTAATGGAACTATGCTTGTTTATAGGGTGGTGTTCTAAAAAGTATGCTGGCGATAAAAGTCAATAAAAGTCAATAAAAGATCTATGCTAAGTTATCTGATTCTATAGGGCTTTCAAGGCTTCAAAAATTGTTCAAATTTTAATCAGCATACTTTTTGACACACCACCGTTTATAGTGATCAAGGTCCGAAAGACGCACCAGTATTAGTGATGTGTCACTCCCTATTTTTTGATCAAACAATGTTCGCTCATCAAACAGAATACTTCTCTAAGACTATTAGAATTGTGAGCTATGATCTTCGAGACCAAGGACAAAGCTCTCGATCAGATTTAAAAAGTGTTGATATGGATACGCATACCGATGATGCGATAGCATTGATTGAGGCACTCAACCTAGCACCTTGCTTCTTTGCAGATAACTCTATGGGAGGCTTTATTGCTTTGCGTTTAGCTTCTCGACGACCAGATTTACTAAAAGGTTGTATTGTACTTGGCTCTAGCGGAGAGCTTGAATATAAGCTCTCTGATTTCTCCCCCCCTAATTGATGGTGTAAACGCACAAGGCACCGAACCATTTATCGACACACTCATATATATTATGTTTGGTGATAACTATTTGGCAGACGCCTCACGTGCAAGCGAGCGCGAGTACTGGCGTAATCATATGCTGAAACTAGGGCCAGATATTGCGCGCAGTGCTCATGGTGTTATACATCGTACAGGTGTCTTAGATGAGCTTAAGGACTGTAAGGTACCTATGCTAATATTGGCAGGTGAGCAAGACCACGCTTACGAAGTGCCACTTTCCCATAACATCGCTCAAACTGTAGCGGATAGTCAGATGTTTGTGATTCCAAAGGCGGGCCATTCGGTGGCACTTGAGCAACCAAAGATCGTCAATGAATATATTTCTGATTTCATTTCAGAACATTCATAGCCTTATTGTTTTTTAGGTTTTTGATTGAGTGGTTATGCATCTATAAAATAATGATAAAAAGTAACTTATATTTCTTACTATATTCTGATTATCAACTCATTGATCATTCAGTTTTTACCGTTTGATGATCAGTAGCTTGATGGTTTGACTATCTAATTCTTTTCAAATTAATCTGTTTTCTTAATGGTGATATTAAACCAATTATTCTCAATACTAGATCTTTTATCGGCCGACAACCAGATCTTATACTCAATTACTTGCGGTATTTTAGCAACAATAGCTTTCCAACGTGATTCATTCATATCACAAAAGAAGCGCTCCTCATCTACTCGCTCCCCTTTTCCATATTTAAATGAAACATACATTACCCCATCATCAGTAAAGGTATCTAACAACGAGTTAATAATGAAAGGTAGCTCGAGAAAAGGTACGTGTAGCAATGAGGCGCAAGCCCAAATGCCAGTGAACTTATTTTCCCAAGCCTGCTTTTCAATACTGCTAAAATCTAAGTGGACCCAAGTAATTCTGCTCGACATATGATGTTGCTCAGCCCACTGAATTAACTCGGCGCTGGCATCTATCGCTGTTACTTCATAACCTTGTTTAGCAAAGTAATTTGAATCCCTACCTGAGCCACAGCCCACGTCTAAAATACATTGCGTGTCTCTTTGAGGGAGCTGATTAATAAATAGCTCGTATAAATCATGCATATCTATGCTTAACGTTTGACAAGCAAACTCAACGGCATTTTCATCATAATAGTTAAGGGTGCTTTTGAATGATTGTTTGGTCATAAGGTGACATATCTATTTATCAGGCTATAAGCTGTGGTAGCAAGCTAGGGTTAATAGTACGGAGCTTTATACTTGGTTCTGGTGACCAGACCAAATCCTCATGTTCCACCGCTATTTGATAAGCCCACTGGCTAATCGTCTCTGAGCGTTGCTGGTTGGTTATAAAACCTATGGTTTTTGCTTGCTGTTCAATCGTATAACCGTGTTGTTGATTGCGCTCTAACCACTTTTCATAGAACAGCTCTTCAGCAAGATAGTCAAGTTTGCTGTTGTTACAGCGATGATCAGTAAGTACGAAGTTGTGAGTGGTATCAATGGGGTATTTCGACCAAGGAATGAAATGATCGACCTCGATATTATTTTTTAAAGCTTTATGACAATAGAAGCACTGCCCTTGTTGGCTATCAATTAATATGGACTCCAAGACCTTTAAGCTTTGTCTTGATTGATGAAATAGAAATTGTTGTAGGTCAATATCATCGCTAAAGTAAGGTTGATTGTGACGGTTTTTACGCACAAACTCAGTCCAGTATTGCTGACAGAGTTTATGAATTATCTGACTGAAACGGGTAAAACAATATGCGATTCCAGGCATCAATACTATCGCGTTTGCTTTAGGATTATAAACATATAAAAATTCACGACTGACCTTATCTTGTGCACTTTGTAAATACTTTGCCGGGTTGTTTTTAATGGTCTGAGCAACCTCTTTAATCGTTGACTGCCACTTTCTAATATCACGCGTCCGAGCTACACGTATGCTGGTAGTTTTAGTCTTTTGTTGCAACTTCAGTATGCTAGTAATAACCTTAGCTTGACCCCCTGCATTACTCTGTTTCAATACGGAGTCATCATCTTGATGTGAAAATGGTAGTGTTTGTGTCCAATAAAGCTGAACAAACTGCTCAGCTAACTCTTCATATGACATACTGCGCTCGCTATTATCACTAATAGCTGATTCTATAGAAAGGTTTGTCATCGCCATTAATAAAGCGAATTTATAGGTAGACGTGTAAGAGCTAGACTCAAGCAACCATTGAATACGTCTTAGAAAGTTAAGCTGAAAGTCGGCAGAGGGCACAATGAGAATCCTTTAAAATATATCAGCATAATCTAATTTTGCAAAGCCTTCATAGGCACGGCGACTACCAGTTTATAGAATCTTACAAAGCTATTAATCTTACTCAAAATTAAATTGAACGGTAACCATCCCGAGTATATCGGAAACACTTTTATTTGAGTCAGGCAGCTTAATTATATTTATTAGGTGTCTTAAGTTTGGGAAGGTTACCATGGCAAACTCCTCATCAATTCATTAGTTTACCAAGTTTGTCTCTATGATTTCTTTAGCATAGCTGAGTCGCATTGGAGTGCCTAAACTCAGATACTTCTTTTTTGAGCCATCACTTCACCAATTAGTTGATACAAGTTGTTCAAAGGATTTGATGGTTATTCTCAAAATTTTAAAACTGACCGTCAAAGTGGGGAGCGAAGGGAATATCGTCATCTACTGGCCCAGGTGGAAGCCCCTGATTAACATTGTTGTTATTTATTTTATTATTGGGTGATTGCTGGTCGTTCTGAGGCTTTTGACGGTCTGGATGACTGATTTTTCTGTTGTTATCGTCATTACTATCTAGCATCTGCATCTGGTCAGCGCGAATTTCAGTCGCATAACGGTCGCTACCGTCAGGGGCTTGGTACTTACGAGTGCGTAAGCTACCCTCAATATAGACTTTGCTACCTTTACGCAGATACTGAGCGGCGATTTCACCTAAACGATTGAATAGTGAAACACGATGCCATTCGGTCGCTTCTCTTTTTTCGCCACTCTGTTTATCAGTCCATTGCTCAGAGGTCGCTACTGATATATTGGTAACACTACCGCCGTTATTAAATTGACGTGCCTCGGGATCTGCACCGAGGTTTCCGATGATGATGACTTTATTAACTCCGCGCATAATATTTCTCTCTTAGTTTGGTAGTTATTTAAATAATACATTGTAGTAGTTGAGCGACATCTCCACACGCTTCTTTACTTGCTCTATCAAGGACTCATAAGATTCAATCTTTACTGACCTAATGCGTTTGTGTTTATGAAACCTGGCGTTATCTATTACAATTACACACGGTGTGTTTAAGTTTTGAATAAGTGCGTCTTTGCACCAGTCATACATCACCTCCCAACTCAAATTCTTATATACATACTCAAGAACAAACAGACTTTTTTATATAAAGCGCCTATGACATTTCTACGCTCTTTTAATTGCCAGTTGTAGCAATCGGTACAGGATTTACTAACAGGTGCATAGCCATGACGAACAATTTTAGCCACAAAGTCTTTTTCACCCATGTAAGCAATGCGATAGCCTTGTAAAAATGGTAAGCATTGCAAATGCTATAAGGTTCTATATTCTGAAACTGATAGAGATATATTGTACATAAAATGAGACTTTAGAAATGCAATTTTCGCTTGAGGCAATATTTTTTCACTTAAAGAATTCTTTCGTCATCTCATCCATATATTGACGCCACTCTTCTACAGTCTCAAACCCTTGTTCTTTAGCTGATTTTTTTTCATACTCCTCATGTTTTTTCCTAGCTTCCTCTAATCTCTTCTCACCCTCTTCTATTTTTATATCTAATACCTTATCGAGTTTTCCCATAGCTATACTCACTTCCTGAGAACCCTTACTAACTAGTTTAAAACCCACTTTGATAGATTTAAATAAAGCTGCAATTATTTCTAACATTGTTGTATACCTCTATTGAATGATTGATACCTCATCTTACACTATGTGTTTCATATTTCGGGTGGTGTATCAAAAAGTATGCTGACGATAAAAATCAATAATAAATCTATACTAATTTCTCTGGTTCTAAAGGGCTTTCAAGGCATCAAGAATTATTCATATTTTAACCAGCATACTAAACCGCCCCGATATTGTCGGAGGCTCAACATTCTGTGAGAATACGATAATGAAAACACGAAACTACACTCCTGAGATTAAAGAACGCGCCGTTCGCATGCTGATTGAAGCGTTGGGCGATTATCCCTCCACATGGTCAGCTATCCAAGTCATAGCGTCAAAGATTGGCTATGCGCCTGAAACTCTGCGATCATGGCATAAAAAGCATATAGACCAAACCATTCCGGCATCGGTACAAGCTCAAAGCCAAGAGCAGCGTATTAAAGAGCTTTAATGAGAGCATAAATATCTCAAACAAGCCAAAGAGATATAACTAAGGCTGCTGCTTTTTTCGCCCAAGCGGAGACGAGCCGCCCACCCAAGTAATGGTCGATTTTATTGATGTTAACAAGCAGGAATATAGGATTGAGCCATTCTATAGAGTATGACCGATTGCCATGTCAACTTACTATCGTGTTAAAGACTTAGAAAGCCGTCCTGAAAAGCGCTCATTGCGCGGTCAGCATGACGACTATTATATCAGCGACATTAAACGTATTTGGCTAGACAGCAAGTATGGTCATGGTGTACGTAAGGTTTTGGCATCAGATGAAAGTGGGAGGCACTCATGTAGCGCGCTGTATGGTAGAATGTTTAATGAGGCAGTATGACCTGCAAGGCGTTTGGCGTGGTAACGGCAAAATAACGACTAAATCTCGTGATGTCCAAAAGTGCGCTAAAGACTTGGTCAATCGCAACTTTAATGCTCGTCGTCCTAACGAGTTATAGGTTGCTGACTTTACCTATATCAAGACAACCAGCGGCTGGATATATGATGTGTTTGCTTGCGCTATTGTCGGCTAGAAAGCCTCTAATGAGCTATGCTGAAGAAACCGTACAACTAAACTTGGTAAACTAAGCGTATTAATC
>NZ_JADQAH010000021.1:0-51763 GCF_022129225.1 Psychrobacter sp. Ps7
CAACAAATCCCAGTTCATAATTAGTCCGTACTCTGTTTTTTTTAATTATGGACTAAATACCACTATGAATACACTGATTATTTAGCCAATAAAAAGAGCCACCAGATTTCTCCGGCAGCTCTTTTTTTAAATACTGACTAAGTTAGGTTTATTACACCAAACTATTTACTGCTTCAACCACAGCGTCAGTCGTAATACCAAACTCTTTGTATAACTGATCTGCAGGAGCAGATTCGCCATAGGTAGTCATGCCAATGACTTTGCCATCTAGACCAACGAACTTATACCAGTAATCCACATGCGCGGCTTCTACAGCTACGCGAGCGCGAATATTGGCAGGCAATACCGCTTCGCGATAGCTAGCATCTTGCTCAACGAAAATCTCAGCACATGGCATAGAGACTACACGGACGCCAACACCATTTGCGCTCAACGCTTCATATGCTTCCATCGCTAGGCCAACTTCTGAACCAGTAGCGATAATGATAGCTTGTAGCTCGCCTTGTTCTTTCGCCAATACATAACCACCTTTGGTGATGTTGGCTACTTGCTCATTATCGCGTGCTTGATGTGGCAAGCTTTGACGACTAAAAATCAATGCTGATGGATTATGTTCAGACTTAATGGCCTCAACCCAAGCACTGGCAGATTCGGTCGCATCACAAGGACGCCATGTGCGTAGATTTGGCGTGGTACGTAGGCTAGTCAATTGCTCAACTGGCTGATGCGTTGGGCCATCTTCGCCCAGACCGATAGAGTCATGCGTATAGACATGGATGACACGCTGCTTCATCAATGCGCCCATACGGACAGCGTTACGTGCGTATTCCATAAACATTAGGAACGTCGCGACGTAAGGGATAAAGCCGCCATGCAATGCAATACCATTGGCAATCGCAGTCATACCGAACTCACGTACGCCGTAATAGATATAGTTACCGTCAGCGTCTTTTTCGATGCCTTTAGCGCCTTTGAATAGCGTAAGGTTTGAGCCAGCGAGATCCGCTGAACCACCTAGCAATTCTGGTAATAATGGCTGTAAGGTATTGATAGCATTTTGACTGGCTTTACGACTGGCGACATCGCCACCCGCTTCTTGCGTTTGCTGAATGTAGGCTTTTGCTTGGCTATCAAAGTCAGCAGGCAAGTCACCATTTAGACGGCGCAATAGCTCAGATGCCAGTTCAGGATAGACTTTCTTATAAGCGTCAAAGTCCGCATCCCAGTTTTTCTGCTGTACGTCGCCTTTCGCTTTGGCATCCCACGCTTCATAGATTTCATCAGCTAATTCAAATGGAGCATGCTTCCAAGACAACGCATCACGAGTCAAAGCGATTTCGTCATCGCCAAGCGGCGCACCATGACTGGCTGCTAGACCTTGTTTGTTCGGGCTACCAGCACCGATTGTGGTTTTGCAAATCAGAAGACTTGGTTTAGTAGTCTCTTTAAGCGCTTGTTCAGTTGCTTGAGTGATAGCATCGGCATCATGACCATCTACTTTGATAACTTGCCAGCCGTATGACTCAAAACGCGCTTGCGTATCATCAGTGAACCAGCCTTCGACGTTACCATCGATAGAGATGCCGTTGTCATCATAGAAGAAGACAAGCTTGCCAAGACCTAACGTACCAGCCAGTGAGCACACTTCATGACTGATACCTTCCATCAAGCAACCATCACCTAAAAATGCATAGGTATTGTGGTCAACAATGTTGTGGCCATCACGATTGAACTGTGCCGCTAGCGTTTTCTCTGCAATCGCAAAACCAACGGCATTGGCAATACCTTGACCTAGTGGACCCGTCGTCGTTTCAATACCGGGGGTATAGCCAAGCTCAGGGTGACCTGGGGTTTTCGAATGCAATTGACGGAAACCTTTCAGATCATCAACGCTGACGTCATAACCAGATAAATGCAGCAATGAATAAATAAGCATCGAGCCATGACCGTTCGATAAGACAAAGCGGTCACGGTTGTGCCACTGTGGATCGGTTGGGTTGTGCTTCAGAAACTTGCGCCACAAAACTTCGGCAATATCAGCCATACCCATTGGCGCGCCTGGATGTCCAGAGTTGGCTTTTTGAACCGCATCAAACGACAGTACACGGATGGCATTGGCTAATTTACGTTCGCTAATTGGAGCTGGCATAGAGTGTCCTAGTATTGGGCTAAGAGGAGAGTTTACTCAAAGGAGTATAAGCATAAGGACGCCAAATGCGCCCCTAAGTTATAGACTATAAAATCAAAGTATAATATTAACATATTTGCTATGAGGCTAGCTAAGAAATGGTATGACAGAATCGTTTGTGTTTAATAATTATTCATATCAGTTTTATCAAACTACCCTATATTAAAAAGCTGTGAGTCATCTTAGTAACTCACAGCTAGTATAAGCAATATAGCTATTAAACTGAAATAGTCTCAGCACCGCCCATAAACGGACGCAATACTTCTGGAATGGTGATGCTACTATCAGCGTTTTGATGATTTTCCATCACTGCCAATAGTGTACGACCCACTGCCAAGCCTGAACCATTTAGCGTGTGTGCTAAGCTGGTTTGTTTGCCGTCTTTGACACGTGTGCCCATACGGCGCGCTTGGAAGTCACCGCAGTTAGAGCAGCTAGAGATTTCGCGATAGGTATCTTGGCTCGGTAACCATACTTCGATGTCATAGGTCTTTTGTGCTGCGAAACCCATATCACCAGTACATAGCTGAACAGTGCGGTATGGTAGGTTCAACTGCTGCAAGATATATTCAGCTTGTCCAGTCATTGCTTCTAGTAACTCATCAGACTGCTCAGCCGTGGCAATATTGACCATCTCGACTTTTTCAAACTGATGCTGACGGATCAGACCACGAGTATCACGCCCATGAGAGCCCGCCTCACTACGGAAACAAGGCGTATGCGCGGTAAACTTAAGCGGTAATTCACTGATGTCCAAACGCTCGCCACGTACCAAATTGGTCATTGGCACTTCAGCAGTAGGAATGAGATAAAAGTCCATATCTTCGTTGTTTGTATGATTTTTGAGCTTAAACAAATCATCTTCAAACTTAGGCAGCTGTCCTGTACCTTTTAGGCTATCTGAATTCACAATATAAGGCACATAGGTCTCAAGATAGCCGTACTTCATGGTATGGGTATTGAGCATAAATTGAATCAGGGCGCGATGCATTTGCGCCAACTGTCCTTTTAGCACATTAAAGCGGCTACCAGTCAGCTTAGTCGCGGCTTCAAAGTCGAGCATACCAAGTGTCTCGCCAATATAAGTGTGATCTTGAATCTCGAAGTCAAACGTACGAGGCGTGCCCCACTTGCGCACTTCTACGTTATCATCTTCTGACGTACCCACTGGCACATCGGCTGCTGGAATATTTGGAATTTGCATAGCAGCTTTGTTGATACGCTCTTGTAGAGTGCGCAGCTCGTCTTCGGCTGTTTTAATCTCACCGCTGACATTCTGCATCTCAGCCAATAGCTCACTGGCATCTCCGCCTGATTTTTTCAAAGCACCCACTTGCTTAGCACCCGCATTACGGCTCGACTGCAACTCTTCGGTTTTGATCTGCAAAGATTTACGTTCTGACTCAACCATTTGCCAAAAATCTATGTCAAGTGCATAACCACGAGTGGCCAGTTGCTGTTGTAAATCGCTTAAATCGCCGCGTAAGAGTTTTGGATCAATCATAATAGTTGCCTGTAACGCTAGAAGTGAGGAAGAGGTTCGAAAGTGTTATTTTTAAAGATACTGTTTTTAAAGGTGCTGATTTTATCAAAATAAGTGATAGCCGCTATAATACCAAGACACAGCAGATTTGACCATGTTTTGACCTCTGCTGATTGAATTTTCATTTATTACTTTCATTATCCGTAGCCAGTTATATTTGCTTTAAATACATCTCTCAAAGTTCAGCTTACCTCAATAAGCCTCGCCCATCTTTGTTAAAACCATTAATATCACCTCTATCAACGAACAGAGCGGCTTATATGTTTCATTTAGGGGTACTTTTCGGTAAGATAAGCGCATACCTTTTATTCGACTTCTAGCCAAGTACGACGTAGCTGCTACGTTTTGTCGATTTAAACCCAACACTTTCAATACAAGTATTTGAGAAACCTTTATGGCCTTGTACCCCTATACGCTACAACCTGTCGCCTTAAACCTAACTGAGGCAGAATTTCACCAAGCACAATACGAGCTATTTGCCAGTGCCAGCCCTTCTTTCGGTCTAAAAAGCATCAAAATGAAAGAATGGATCATTATGGCGGTAACCGTGGTACTAGCGATCGCAGGGTTGGTTTTTGTCACCGGCTACTCAACCATTATCTTTTGGCTGATGTTAGTTTCAGTCGTCATTTATTTACTGGTTCGTACCCTTGGCTTTAAATGGTATGTGAAAAGAGAGTTTGACAAGCAAGTGGCCGATCAAGAAATGCCAGACGAGATGCGTCAGATGAAATTGGGCGTACAAAAGCATGGCCTCGTCATGGCGATGCCAGTGAACCAGCCTGACACATTTAATAACAACCAAATGCGCGGCATGCAAATGCGAGCAGGCACGACCCAGCAAGCCGTCATTCCATGGTCAGCTGTCAAAAGCTGGGATGAGACGGACGACTATATCTTTATGATGTTTGAGATGAAAGGTCAACAAGGCAGCCAAATTGTGCCAAAACGCTTAGAAGCACAGAAATTCCCGATCGATACGGTACGTCAGCATTTGCAAGAAGTTATCCCCGTTAAAGGCTTAAATCCTGAAAACTTACAGCCGCCAGCATAAAATAGTAGAAGACTTCTTTATCGCTTACTATATGAGCGATAAAGAAATGATCAATAAAAAATATTTTTTACAAAATCAATCGTAATTATAAATTTATTGAATTTAACTTATCGATGGTGCTCTGCTATTATAATAGCTATCAAAAGCAAGGTGATAATTGCTCTAAATTATATGAATGTATAGTTATGATTTCAGCTTAAGCTGATGCCATTCTATATGGCAGTTTTACCATACTATTTTCTAAGATTGTTACTTTTTAAGGCTGAAAAGCGTTAATATATTAACGAGCATAGTAATGCAGCACACGAGTTGCTACACTTCTCATCTTCTTCATTTAATGTTTTATATCAACACTCAAACTATAAGGATAATATTATGAGTAACGCTACTAATCAAATCGGTCTAGAAAAAGCTGACATGAGCGAAGTCATTGCACAACTAAACAATTTATTATCAACTTATCACGTCTTTTATTTAAACGTCCGTGGCTATCACTGGAATGTAAAAGGTGAGCATTTTTTCACCTTGCATCCAAAATTTGAAGAACTGTATACCGCGCTACAGTTACAAATTGATGAAATCGCTGAGCGTATCTTAACTTTGGGCGGCACACCGCTGCATGCTTATAGCGATTTTACTAAACATACTAGCATTCAAGAAGATAAAAACGTCAAAGATGGCAATGCTTGTGTGAAAGGTGTGGTAACGGGTTTACAAGCTTTGATTACAGAGCAGCGTAAAGTATCTGCTCTAGCAGCAGACAGCGAAGATCAAGGAACAGCTGACCTCGTAGATGCCTATGTACAAGAGCAAGAAAAGCTCATCTGGATGTATAACGCCTTTTTGGGTTAATCATTGCTAAAAAAACAGTACATAACTAAAATCTAAATCATAAAAAAGCACCTACTTTAGGTGCTTTTTTTGTGCTTGCTGTTGCTAATGAAACCTTATTTTTGCATCCATTGACGCATTTTTTCGCGCTCAGCAGGCGTGGCTTGTAACCAAATTTGCATAAATTGATCTAAGGTATTAGCAGATGAATTAACGCTAGTGATTTGCTTAGTGGTCGCTACCGTACCCGTATTCACATTCGGTTGATCTAATGCGGCAATCGCACGCTGATTCTGTAGCTCTGCATCATCTGCTCCGCCAAACACACCGCCGAACGCCTTGCCTAAACCTGACAACAATCCACCTTGATTACCAGCGATACCTTGCTGACTTGCAACCACAGTATTGTTTTTCTCTACTGCCAGTATCGGACGTTTGGCATATTCTTTAGCTGCTGCATACTCTTCTGGCTGATTCGGCATGGTCAGACGATAGGTTTGATTGTCCGCCAATTCTGCCGTCACGCTCACATTACCCGAACGTAAATAGTCATGCTCATCACGGCGCAAGTCATATAAGCGGTCATACTTCGCAGTAATCGCATGTTGACCCGGCTGAAGCGTAAACTTTTTAGTCAATGGTTGAAAAGCGCTCTGCTGCACTTCTTGCCCATTAATAGCCGTGACTTTGATATGGTCATCAACCAGTAGCGTTACTTCAGCATGCGACAGCATAGAGACAGAGCCTGCACCAATAAGCAACGTGCTGATGGTCAGTTTTTTTAGCAAAGAAGCATTGGATTTCATAAGTGATTCCATTAATAGTGAAAACGTTTTGGCAATAGTAAAAGCGTTTTGGATAAAAGACTTTAGTTGTTAATGCTAAAAATCGAGTGGCATCGTATGTTGATCTTGTTCCGCTGAATCGTTATCTACTTGTGTCTCTTGCGCAATATCAGCAAGCTCTGCTGCTAGTGTCTGCTCATCAATGGTACGCAATGCGTCAGTGATGACTGCTTTGGATATATTGCTACGCCCAAGGTTCGAAAACATCGGCTGAATATAATTGAGTACTTCCATCATCGCACCGATGCGATGTGGTCCTTCAGTAAGCAAATAATCAATAATTCGATCATCAAACTGCCAACCACGCCGACGCAAGATGGATTGTAATAACGCCTGACGGTCGGCTAAGTCATGACCATTGGGTACTTTAAACGTAGGTGCTTGTGCCAAACGAGTCAGCAAATCCCTCAATTGAAAGGGCAAATCACCAGCAGGCTTATTGGCTGCAAACAACAATTGACGCTGACCTTCACGACTGCGGTTAATCAAATGAAATAAGGCTTCTTGCCATTGACTGCTTTGCTCCAGCACCTCTAAATCATCGATCGCGATTAGATCGAAGTTTTCTAGAGAGGAGAGGACGTGCACATCGGTATGAATCAACTCATTGAGTGACAAACAAATCGCGGACTTGTCCATCTCAATAAATGACTCACAGATAGCAGATAATAAGTGCGACTTGCCCGTAGCAGGACTGCCAAATAGGTACAGCTGACCAATCAGGCCGACATGTAGTTGCCGCACTGCATCAATAATTGACATCCAACCAGGACCGGCGAAGTCACTTAGACTTGCATCATGCTTAATGTCCAGATTGAGACTTAGCTGTGCTTCTGCCATGAATCATCAACTCGTTTTGCGTAATGCAATAAATAAAAGGATAAATTATTAATAACTGTCTTTGAGATGCTCTTATACTACCTGATATAAACTTGCTGCGTTAGCATCTCGTTGTTTTAATCGAGAGTATATCTGAGAATTACCTAATCAAAAGTCATCTTGTTAACGACCAACTGGATAACGGCTGATACTGTCAATACTGCGCCTATATATAACATATTTGCAAAATGACTGACAAGTCTTTTACCTATTAAGCCTTATCAATCACCATTTATTATCCGTCATCAATTTTACTATCCCATTATGATGACCTCGTTACTCTAACGATAAAATACTTATCTCTTCTCAAACAAAGCCAATTGCTTACGACCTTTATAAAAATCAGTCGAACGATAGTAGATGTATAAATGGCGAAACAGTACATTAAGCACGGCAGACACTGGCAGTGCGATGAGCATACCAACGAAACCCAATAAGCTTGCGCCTGCCAATACTGCAAAAATCACCCAAAGCGGCGATAGACCTATCTTATCACCCAATAGTAACGGCTGTAGGATATAACCTTCGGCGGCTTGCCCAACTAAAAACGCTCCGACAATCAGCGACAAATACGTCCAATTTAGCCCAAACTGGAACAGGCAGGCGATAATGGCAGCGATAAAACCAATGCCAAAACCCAAATAAGGAACAAAGCTAGCAATACCGGCAACCATACCAATAATAAGCCCAAGCTCAAGCCCAATAAGCTGTAATTGCACCGCATAAATAGCGCCCAATAAGACCATCACCAATAGCTGACCTTTGATAAATGCCATCAATGCAAGGTCACACTCTCGAGCAATCTGAATGACTTTTTCGCTATACGCAGCGGGAATCGCCAGCTTCCATGTCTGCAGACGCTGATCCCAATTGAACAAAAAATAAAAGGTTAAAATCGGTACTAGCACAATGAGTCCAGCATTATTGATGAAGTTCATGCTCGACACCAATATTTGGTTCATCATGGTACTGGCATCTTCAAACTTATAATTGGTCTGCATGTATTCAACCAATGTCTCAGAAAACCCTTTAGACTCCAACTCTGGCAGATTGATACGACTGTTGTTAACGAACCATTCACGTACGACTTCATTATACCAAGTTAAGACCTTAGGCAGATACTCCCACGCCGCTTGCAACTGATGCCACAAAGTCGGTATTAACCACCAAAGCAGTAGCACCATTCCTAAAGTGATGGTGGAATAGACAATGATAATCGCCACCCAGCGTTTGATATACTTCGATAAGCGTTTGACCAGCGGATTGAACAAATAAGCCAGTACGAAAGCAAAGACAAACGGTATAATGACTGGCATCATCAAATACAGTAACAATATACCCACCACCATCGCAACGACAATAAATAAGCGCCGAAAAAAAGGATCTATTGGTTGGTTCATCATGACAAGGAATCCTATGATAGGCTGATTTAAGATGGAGGTATAATTGAAAGAAATGATACGTCTTATCGTACAACAACGGCGTAATAGCGAACTGTTATCGACAATAAATTTAGCGTTCCATTATCGCAGAGTACAGCAAAAAATCCGTCATTTTTTGTTTCTTAACTTTTTATTTACTACTTAAAGTCAGTCTTCGTGAAATATCCGCCAAATATCCGCAAGTTGCTTTGCGAGTAAGGGTCATTTTTGGGTATAATGCGCGCACTATATTCAGAATTAACACGACCAACTCGATTTTCTACTGACAGACCTTCATTCCCTATAAAATTTGTGAGATGACCATGAGTAACAAGCCTTCTTTAAGCTACAAAGATGCTGGTGTTGATATTGATGCTGGCGATGCGTTGGTACAACGTATTAAATCAGTGGCAAAAGCCACCTCTCGTCCTGAAGTTGTGGGCGGACTTGGCGGCTTTGGAGCGCTTTGTCGTATACCAACTGGTTACACCTCACCGTTATTAGTTTCAGGTACTGATGGTGTGGGCACCAAACTTAAACTGGCGTTACAGCTAAACCGTCACGACACGATCGGTATCGACTTGGTCGCCATGTGCGTCAACGATTTATTGGTTTGCGGTGCAGAGCCATTATTTTTCTTAGATTACTATGCGACTGGCAAGCTTGATATTGATGTAGCAGCGACTGTGGTCACTGGTATTGGTGAAGGCTGTAAGTTATCAAACTGTGCCCTGATCGGCGGCGAAACCGCTGAGATGCCAGGTATGTATCAAGACGACGATTATGACTTGGCAGGCTTTTGTGTCGGTGTGGTCGAAGAAGCAGAAGTCATCACTGGCGAAAACGTCGCGGAAGGCGATGTATTGATCGCTCTTGCCTCAAGTGGTGCACACTCAAACGGTTATTCATTGGTACGTAAAGTCATCGAAGTCAGCGGCATTGATGTGACGAGCAGTGATGAGCAATTAGACGGTCAGCCTATCCAAGACGCGTTAATGGCCCCTACTCGCATCTATGTTAAAGCGATTAAAGCGTTGCAAGATACTCTTGGTAGCTCAGCGCTGCATGCAATGTCACATATCACTGGTGGCGGCTTAACCGATAATTTACCACGTGTATTACCAGAGAATTTAGCTGCTAGCATTGATACGACTAGCTGGCAGTTCTCAGAGCTATTCACTTGGTTACAAACCCAAGGAAATATTGAACAAAGCGAGATGTACCGCACCTTTAACTGCGGCGTTGGTTTTGTCATTGTCGTGCCTAAAGATAAAGCAGATGCGGCCATTCAAACTTTGAACGATGCTGGTGAAAAAGCTTGGCAATTAGGCGAAATGGTGAAGCGCGAAGCGGATTCTGTGGTGTACCGTTAATGTCAGACAGTCAAAAAAAAATTGATAATAACCCTTTACGGATTGCTGTACTGGTCTCTGGTAGTGGTAGCAACTTGCAAGTACTGATAGATGCGATGCAAGCTGGCGCACTGCCGATTGAGATTGTTGGCGTCATTAGTAACCGTGAAGATGCTTATGCCATCACCCGTGCAAAAGACGCTGACATTCCCGTAGCCGTATTGTCACATGTTGCTAGCGGCAAACGCATGGGAATCAAGACCTTTGAGAATCATGCCAGCAGCCAACTAGCCTTATGGCAACCAGATCTCATTGTGTTAGCTGGTTTTATGCGTGTCTTGAGTGCAGATTTTATCGATAATGCACCAGCGCCGATGATTAATCTGCACCCCTCTTTACTACCTATCTATAAAGGCCTTGATACCCATCAGCGTGCGATACAAGCAGGTGAGCGACATCATGGCTGTAGTATTCATGTCGTCACCGCTGAGCTCGACGCGGGTACTGTTTTGACCCAAGCGCTGTTAGAGATACATCAAAGAGACACTGCCGATAGCTTGCAAGCACGCGTGCAAAAGCTTGAGCATCAATTGCTCCCTTGGACGATTTTATTATTGGCCAAAGGCGCACTCTCGCTAGACCATGCTCAAGCAGCCAATCAACAAAGTATGTCTTTACCAACGCTACCATTAAAACTATATTTGAACGACTGAGTAAGTAGCGACAGTCACAAATTATCAGGCACCAACTATCAAGCTTAAACTCTTTGCATAAAAAAGCCCAGTCACTCAATGAATGACTGGGCTTTCTAATAGCTACCTTTAAAATCTTCTAAAGCATATTAATCCCGAAGACGTCAGCTATTATTGACTTTTATGAACATGTAGCCCTTTAATATTTACAAATTCTTTGATACCAAAACCGCCATGCTCGCGACCATGACCTGAGTTTTTCACTCCACCAAATGGCAACGCTGGATTTGCAAGACCGTAACCATTGATGTAGACCATGCCCGTATCAAACTCTTCACGCGCTAGGCGAATGGCTTTGTCTTCGTCTTTAGAGAAGATAGCACCGCCCAAACCGTAGCGACTGTCATTGGCAATGCGTAATGCATCATCTTGGTCTTTGGCTCGTATTAATGAGGCGACAGGACCAAATAATTCGTCATCATAGGCAGGTTGGCCTTTTTCGACATTCTCCAAGATAGTTGCTGGATAAAAACTGCCTTTGCCTTCTGGCAATTGACCACCAACAGCAATCGTTGCGCCTTTTGCCACACTGTCTTCTACTTGCTCATGCAATTTTTCTTGTAAATCTTTGCGGGCTAACGGACCAAGATCAGAGTCATCATCCATCGGATCGCCAGATTTAGCGTCTGCAAACTTTTTGACAATGCGTTCACGGAAATCATCGTATAAACTATCAACGACGATAAAGCGCTTAGCGGCGACACAAGTTTCACCATTATTAATGAGACGCGCTTGGGTACAAGTTTCGACCGCTAACTCTACATCAGCATCTTCTAAGACAATAAAGGCATCGTTTGAGCCTAATTCTAGCACCACCTTTTTAATGGCTTTTGCTGCTTGCTGACCCACAATGCTACCAGCGCCGTCGCTACCTGTCAGTGTGACACCGCGCACTTTGTCATGACCGATTAATGCTTCTGATTGGTCGTGATCGATTAAAATCGTACGGAACAAATCGTTTGGTAACTCTGACTCATGGAAGATTTTTTCGATTAACAAGCCTGAACCAGTCACGTTTGACGCGTGCTTGAGTAAAATACTATTACCTGCCATCAGATTTGCGATGGTATAACGGAATACTTGGTAAGCAGGAAAGTTCCATGGCTGCATGCCATAGATGACACCGATAGGCTGATAAGTCACAATACCTTTTTTCAAGCCTTCAATATCACGCTCATCGTCAGCAAGTGCAGCCACCCCTTTTTCCGCGGTATAGTCGCAAATTGCTTTACACAAATCTATTTCTTGCAAACTCTGACTATAGAGCTTACCACGCTCCTCAGTCATGAGTTTAGACAACTCTTCTTTGTACTTGAGCAATGTCTCACCGATAGAATTGATGACTTTTGCACGCGCTTCGTGGCTGGTTTTACGCCACTCAGTAAATGCTTGGTGCGAGGATTCAACAATCTTGTTCACCTCATCATTACTCATGTAATTGTATTCTTTGATCGCTTCACCCGTTGCTGGGTTTATAGTAGTAATATCTGCCATGATTATTATCCTTATTTATTAAACTATTTTATTGGTTTAAAATTGATCGCTTCAATATCTGAAATCTTAGAAACACATAAACCTTAGAAACACATAAACCAAGAATGGTCATTTTTATAAACGCATCTGGTTAGATTGAACAACTTCATCCACGATCTTATGAAATCCGATACTGTCGTATAACTTAACAATAGGCTATGTATTTGTCTTTTTTCTTAAGTGGGATTTATCATAGCAAAATGTACAACGAGTAGTTTTACAAGTTATAAAGAAGTGTTCGTAAGATGTTAAGAATGTGACTGACCGATTTATCAGGTCAAAATCTTGGACGAGATTTTTCAGTAAAATTACGCAAATAAAAAACCAGCGCTTGGGCTGGTTTAATAAATAAGCAACTGATAACCAAAAATAAATGGCTTAAAACAAATGGCTTAAAACAAATGGCTTAAAACAAATGATTCATCACAGGAATTTCTTGTGGTGGATTCTCTTCTTCGTCAACAATTTGACGAGCCACATGCATGATAAGCTGACGCAACCAACGATGGGCGGGATGATGCTGCAACAAAGGCGACCACGCCATCGTTAGCTCAAATTCAGGGATAAAAAATGGTGGCTCGACCATCATGATACTGTCGTTATTAGCTTGCATTTTTGCCACACGCGTAGGCAAAGTTGCAACCAAATCTTTATTGGCTGCAAGCATGGCTGGCATTTGATAGTGGCGGGTAAAAACACTGATTTGACGTTTTTGACCTAAACGTTGCAGTGCTTGATCAATTGAACCTAGGCCACCAGATTTTTCTGGATTGACACCAAATCCCACACCCATACCAGTTTTAGAGACCCAAACGTGCTGCGCCTTAAGATAATTTTTTAGATTAAAGCGATGAGCATAGGGACTGTCAGAGGACAATAGGCAGCTAAAAGTATCACGCCAGACTAGGACTTGGTGGAAACTTTGCGGAATTTCATTAAAGCGGTTGATCGCCAAATCCACTCGCCCCTGCTCCATATCACGATATGAGACGTCCGATGGCGTTAAGAAGTCCAAGATGACATTTGGTGCCTCTGAGCGCAATGCTTTGACCAATTTTGGTACCAATGTCGCTTCAGCATAGTCTGAGGTCATGATACGAAAAACGCGCGAGGTACTATAAGGACGAAATTCTGTACGTGGCTCTAATACTTGTGTCAAATCTGCCAGTATTTCACGGATACGAGGCTGTAACTCCAAAGCGCGTTCAGTCGGCGTCATGCCTTCGGATGAGCGTACCAGCAACGGATCATTAAATAGCTTACGCAGCCGGCGCAAAATATTACTCATGGCAGGTTGGGTAATGCCAAGCTGCTCAGCTGCACGAGTGACGTTTTTTTCTCGTAGCAACACATCTAGATGTACCAATAAATTTAAATCTACCCGCTGCAAATTCATATATGTCTCTTTACCTTAAAATAAATACCACTACAAACGCGGCGTTTTTTGCCCTGTTATTTAGTATAAATCATCTATGACAGCATGAAATAAGGACAATTTTATATTAATTATTTTGATATACGCTTATTATAACTGAAATAATTCATCATAAGTCATTGTTTTATATGTACTATCATAAAATTAAATACCCAAGATAATAATCATAAACTAGATAAATTAAGGCAACCTAGCTATAGTGGCTAGCAAGCGCTTAATCAGTCCTTGTTTAATGTTAGGCAGTCGCCGTGCGTTTTGATGGATTGACGACCACAGGTATTTTATCGCATTTTCATGCGGAAATACGGACATAACATTTATTACGCAAACTTAATTTTTTGCTCTCATTTGTTTTTAAGCTTGAATTAGTAGTTGGCACTTTTTAGGGTAATAAGCACTTTAACAGTCAAAAAAGACTTATAAAAAAGCGCATTCAACCTAAAACGAAAGACCCAATAATAAAAGCTGACCAATTCGACAGGTTTTATTTGCTTTTATCATAATTTTCTTATAGTTTAGTAGAGATTGCTAACGCATAAGGTTTATATTTTAGATTTTCACTTCTGCCAGCATCTTTCTACATATATCAAAATTACCTCAATACTTGTAATTTTCTAAGTTACTAATTTTCACCACCCCAAGGAGACATAGATGTCAACTGCATATAAATCAGCGATCGACTTAGTACGTGAATTAAAGCAAAAGCACGGTAACTGGCAGAATATCAGCGAAACCGATGCGGCACGTATGATGTCACAAAACCGTTTTAAAACGGGCTTAGATATCGCCAAATATACTGCAAAAATCATGCGTCAAGACATGGAAGACTATGACAATGATACGTCTCAGTACACGCAGTCTTTAGGTGCATGGCATGGTTTTGTGGCTCAACAAACCATGTACGCTAAGAAAAAATATTTCGGTACTACGTCTAAAACTTACATCTACCTATCAGGTTGGATGGTTGCAGCCCTTCGCTCTGAGTTTGGTCCTCTTCCTGACCAATCTATGCACGAAAAAACCTCTGTACCTAAGCTAATTGAAGAAATCTACACTTTCCTACGTCAAGCTGATGCTAAAGTATTGAACGACTACTTCCGTGAGCTAAATGCTGCAGAAGAAGCGGGTCAAGATACCTCAGCCATCCTAGAAAAAATCGAAAACTTTGATTCACATGTTGTGCCAATCATTGCTGACATCGATGCAGGTTTCGGTAACGAAGAAGCCACTTACTTGCTAACTAAGCAAATGATCGAAGCTGGTGCTTGTGCTATTCAGGTTGAAAACCAAGTATCTGACGCGAAGCAATGTGGTCACCAAGCAGGTAAAGTCACTGTACCGCATGAAGACTATATCGCAAAAATCAACGCTATTCGTTATGCATTCTTAGAGCTTGGTGTTGAAGACGGCGTTATCGTTGCTCGTACTGACTCTGAAGGCGCGTCACTAACGCAAAAAATCCCAGTATCAAATGAGCCAGGCGACCTTGCTTCTCAGTACATCGATTTTATCGAGATGGAAGAAGTCACGCTAGAAAACGCCAAAGAGAACGACAGCTTGCTTAAGCATAACGGCAAACTAGTACGTCCAGTTCGTCTTCAAAATGGTCTATATCAATTCCGTGAAGAAACGAACATCGACCGTGTCGTACTTGACTGTGTAACGGCTCTAGAAAATGGCGCGGATCTACTATGGATCGAAACACCGACTCCAGACGTCGCACACATCAAAATGATGGTTGATCGTATTAAAGAGCAACAGCCAAAAGCCAAGCTTGTATACAACAACAGCCCATCATTCAACTGGACACTGAACTTCCGTAAGCAAATCATCGCTCAGTGGGAAGAAGAAGGCAAAGACCTATCTGTCTACAATAAAGATGACTTGATGAGTGCGGATTACGATGGTACTGAACTTGATACAGCAGCTGACGAAGCGGCTAGAAACTTCCAACGTGATGCGTCACGTGAAGCGGGTGTATTCCATCACTTAATCACGCTACCTACTTATCACACCACTGCGCTTAGCGTGCATGAGCTTGCTAAAGGCTACTTCGGTGAAGATGGTATGCTTGCTTATGCTGCTGGCGTACAACGTAAAGAAATCCGTGAAGGCATCGCTTGTGTGAAGCATCAAGCAATGGCAGGTTCTGACCTTGGTGATGATCACAAAGAGATCTTCTCAGGTGAAAACGCCCTTAAAGCTGGCGGCGGCAAGAACACGATGAACCAGTTCTAATCACCGACCACTTATAAGTACATCTCGTAAGTACCAGTTATAGAGAAAGCCGTCCTATCTTGTAGGGCGGCTTTTTTATGTCTGCTTATTTGCACTCTATTATTGTAAGATTTTGAGCATTGTAAGCTTGTTAATTCTTAATTTGAGTGGTTATTATCCTTACTATCAGTCTCTTTCATATTGTTAATGTTACCCTCTACCTGACTGCTCTGTATACCGACTGAATCGTGACTTTTTGGATTTTCACCCATCAGCTCACGCTTCATATTTTTTATACGGGGATCGTGTTTAAAAAATCTATGATAGATTGACTTTATAATTCTGTAAATTAGATAAAAAATACCGCCAAGTACAAGCAGCCACCACAGTTGTATCAATCCAAGCGCTACTGATCTAAGTATTTCCCAGCCATCTTTAAATGCTTGACTCACTTGACTACTAAAACTTGGCTGCTCAGCATCTAATAGCACATCCATATTTTGTGTGGTTTCTTTATAACTGATATCTGGCTGCATAAAGGTCAGGTTAATGGTGCTATATTGAACTTTATCAGCAATAGCCAGTTGCTCAAGCTTGGCAAGCTCTTGCTGACGACGTGCCGCATAAGTCGCGGTAATAGCATCAACATTGCTGCCTTGGTCTTTATCATTTTTACTACTCAGGCGTTCTTGGCTAAGCTCGCTTGCCATATCACTATTTAGCTGGCTCGCTAGCTGTTCACGATAAATATCTAATGTCACATCTTGAGCACTAAACTGCTGCCCATTTAAAAATGCGACTTGCTGTTGTAATTGCGCTAGGAACTTACTGACATTGGCGCGAGGAATACGAACCGTCATGTCAGCTTGACGAGTGTAGGTTGTAATCGTGATATTTTTATTGCCTTGTACAAAGGTTCGATTATCACGTGGATGATTACTAATATTGCTAAGTGCCACATAACCAGCCTGTTGCCGTGTCAAACTCTCAATAGCATCACTAGTTTTGACGACATCTTCAACTTTAAAATCAGCACTGGCAGTTATCAATAGCGCTTTGCCAGCAATTTTAATGCCTGCTGCCTGACTACCAAGGGTCTGTTCACTAGTGCTCGATAGGTTTACAACCTCTAAGCCATTGGATGCGTTATCGACTGCCGCATCTGACATAATACCAAACATCTCACTATCAGCAACCTCCTCCGTTGCAGACTGAACCGACTCCATATCAGCACTACTCTCTGCATATTCAGAAGAGCTATCGCAGCCGCCTATCAATAAAACAGACCCAAGCATTATTGGTAGACATAAAACTGATGGAAACAAGGCTTTAGGCAGTAATATTGCATGAGACTGCTGCGTGTCATACTTCTTTTGATTGCATCGCGTCATTATTTTATAATCCGGCATTTTATGAGATATGATAAATATATTGGATAAAAATATTTTAGCTTCTATTATAAAGCCAACCACCTTTATCCTACTTTTGTTTAATAATTAACGTTAATTATAATGATTACTTACTAAAAGTATATCTCTAATATTGGCTCAGATTATTTATAGAAAAAATTTTGCTTGTTATTCGCCGATAGCTTTCATACGATGGTAGTCATTCAAATTTATTAAAATAATCGGGAGCCATCATGCAAGAGATAGAGCTAAAGTTTTTGGTACCAGAGTCGCGACTGAAAGGTTTGATGCGCCAAGCACGAGTCAAGTCTTCTGAGGTGACGCAACTGGCTGCCCATTATTATGATACCCCCGACCAACAGCTTGCAGAGGCAGGCATTGGCTTGCGTATCCGTAAAGAAGGCGATGCTTGGGTACAGACCGTCAAAGCGGGCGGCGATGGCATTGCAGCACGCCTAGAGCATAATGCGGTACTGGATAATGAACAAGTACAAGCGATGCTCGATAATAATACGCTCATGCCTGATTTAACCATTTATAAAAACACCTCTGTCACCCCTGCTTTGGCTGAATTTAAGCTAAAAAAACTGGCTAAAAATCTCACACAGTTATATGTGACCGATGTAGAGCGCACTACACGATTGCTGGTGGATGAGGGTGACGATGAAGTGATTAACCATATCGAGATGGCGTACGATTATGGAGAAATTATTCACGGCAATGACGAAACTCAGCGCGCTGCTATTCAAGAGATTGAGTTTGAGCTGGTATCAGGAGATATCGACTTTTTATTTGCAACCGCCAAAACTTGGTGCAAGCGCTATAAGCTTTGTCTGTCTACGGTGACCAAGGCTGAGCGCGGTGGTTTACTCATTACTGGGCAACTTCATAGCCCCGCTGTCCGCGCTGACCTTAGCCAGCTAAATATCGATAAGAAAATCAGCATGCCTGCCTTTGTGCGCGCAGCCGTGCATAACTGTCTGTTGCAAATACTACCCAATAGCAGTGCTATCGTCGCTGGCAGCGAAGAGGACGACCATGCATTACAACTATACATTGGTATTACCCGCTTACAAGCTGCCCTACAAGCATTTGCCAGCTATTCTGACGAAATCAATCCAGACTGGCTGCCGATACTAAAACAAACAGCCATGTTATTGAATGAATATCGAGAGCTTGCCCATCTTGCCTCACATATAGAGCCTAATTTGCAACAACAAGGTGCACCTACTGTCGATTGGGCAACAGATATGGATGCGCTGAAGATTACTCCGAAAGATGCTGTCAGTGCCAACGATTTTCAGCTGACCTTACTTGAGTTGATCGCCTTTACCATGAGCGACCCAAGCCTTGAACCGCAGGCTGATCAACTCGCCATCGATAAACTGGCAAAAACCTTATCCAAACAGCAGGCAAAGCTTGGCAAAGCAGTACAAAAGCTACAGAGTAAAAAAGACCTTGGCTCAAATAACATTAATATAGAAAGCAATGATTTAAAAGATGATGATTTACAAAGTGTTGACTTAGACGATAGTGACTTAGAAAACGTAGAGTCAAAAAGTGACGATATAGAAAATATTGATCTAGAAGATAATGATTCAGAGCATGAGCTGCATGAGCTGCATGAGCTGCATGAGCTGCATGAGCAGTTAACCACCTTACTTTATATCAGTGAGTTTGCTACGCCATTATTAGATAAGAAAAAGTCAAAAAAGAAAAAAGCCAAGAATGAAAGCAAACGCTGGCTAAAACGTTTGGTAAAAGCGCAAACAGCTTTGACTCAATACCGCAATCATATAATGTATCAACAGCGCTATCAGTTGAAATCAGAGACAGATAGCAATGCCCTATATGGCGCTGGTTGGTTTGCCGCCATGCTAACAAGAGATCATAAGCGCAGCGAAAAACGCTTGGCTAAAGTGATAGACAGCTCGATATTTTAGTAAAAATACTAATATCATCATGAACCAAGCCAAGCCTAGGATAAAAAAGACAGCTCATTTTATATGAGCTGTCTTTTTTATAAACTTAGCACTTTTATAAACCTAGCACTTTCATACGCTCACTAACTGGCTGATACGTTTTCTCGCCAGCAGGCTCAACAATGTTGCCAAATGGCATTTGTGCCACCAATTCCCAACTATCTCGGATAGCATAAGCCTTAGCTGCGTCTTCATCCACAAGCGGATTGTAGTGCTGTAGGTTGGCACCAACATTTAAAGTACGTAGCTCTGTCCACATCGCATACTGATGCATGGCTGAGGTTTGCTGAGCCCAAACTGGGAATCTATCTGCATATAACGCAAACTGCTCTTGCAGTGACTCAGTCACGTTTTTATCTTCATAAAACAGCACCGTACCCGCCGCCGCACGGAAGCCGTCTAACTTTTGCTTAGTCCCAGAAAAGTCGCCATCGCCGACGGCTGCACGCAGTTTTTCTTCAGCGATGTCCCATAATTTCTGGTGCTCGGCACCAAACAGTACGACCAAGCGCGAAGATTGTGAATTAAAAGCAGAAGGGGTATGTAATAAAACACGCTCTGCCATATTCACAATTGCTTGTGGCTCTACTGGCAGCTCATTGCCCAAAGCATATATTGACCGGCGTTCATCAAAGGCTTGTTGTAAAGTGACTAGGCTTTCTTTAGACATCGATATTATCCTTATAGTTATCATAAAATATAGGTCAAACGAGCCATGTTTAGCATGACAAGTCGATCATTCATAAGCAAGCTATTATATCAATATGCTAAATAATATCTATACTCTATAAAGTTTTATTTATCAATTACTATATGAAGTTATTCTGTTTTACTTAGGAGGTGTCCTGAGCCTGAACGAAATCACCTAAATGAGCTAAGAATGGTTAATGAGCAACAATCGTCACCGATATGCCCTCTGCAATTTGGTCGAACAATTCAATAATATCCTCATTACGCATACGTATACAGCCATGCGAGAGTGGCACACCCATCGATTCACTGTCTGGCGTACCATGAATATAAATATAACGCTGATAAGTATCGCAGCCACCTTGACTATTACTGCCTTTATTAAAGCCATCTTCCACACCACTTAGCCAAAGAATACGGCTTAATATCCAATCGCGTTCAGAATGTCGTTCACCAAGCTCAGCACTATATATCTCGCCTGTAGAAACGCGTCCGATGAACACGGCATTCATGGGTTCATTTGCGCCAATTTTTTTGGCGATAAAGTGTTTGCCAAGAGGTGTGCAGCCGCTATCTTGTTGACTGCCAATGCCATTTTTAGCAGTAGACACCGTATATTGAGCCAATTCTCTATTATGCTGGTAGAGCGTTAATGTTTGCTTAGCAATGTTAACCACCAACTGCACATCAGAACTTTCGTTATTTTTCTCGTTATAGCTTTCGTTATTCTTCATAGAATGTTTCCAACAGTCATTTACCCAATAGATATCATTATTGACCGCGTGATAAGTAAGTGGATTGATTTTTTCTATTATTAAGGGATTGTATCAAGGCTTTTGGCACCGTAATATAGGGACACACTTTTTGATGCTAGCAGATTATGACGACTATTTCACCGACACGTGTGTCGATGTATGATTTTCTCTATCAAGATACTAAGCCAATGGTATCTTTATTGGCCGATGCCGCCAAGCTTTCATTACCACAAGCTCGATTGGCAATGGATGCCAGTTTGCAGGCCATTATCAGTGCCTTGCTTGCTTACCAGCAGCACAATGACGGACAAGCTGTGAGCAAAAAGCTATTTAGTCGTGGCGCTGTTAAAGAGCTACGCCAATATAATTCGATGAATTTTTCGACCATGAATGCGACGTTATATCATCGCCATGAAGCGGCGGATGCGATATTTTATGATAATGCTCGCGTGATTAAAGCGAGTGACTATATTGCTCAGCAGATTGACGCAACAACGCAGCAAGTACAGATACTCCTCACGTCCTTATGCGTGATTGTCTTACGTGAACTGGCTATTTTAGCCGACTATAGCCAACTTGATAATGACGAGATGGATAAGTGGTTCGCTTTACAGCCACAGTTTTTATCAGCTGCTCGCTTTGCCATCAATAAGCCAGCGTCTGTCTCTGTTAAATTGAATGAGGTAAATGAAGATAACAGTCTAGTCGCAGCATCAGAGGTCAATTTAGACTCGACAGTAAAAACAAAAGCAGCAGCCGAATCCGAAAACCATCCTAATACAGAACGTGCCTTATTAAGTACAGAGCAGCTCGCTGACACCCCACCAGCGTTCAATCCTTACTGGCATGAATTAACGACATTCAAGCCTGAAAATCAACAGCCTGTGCAAGATATGCAATTGGCAACTGGTAATTATTTAAAAGCCATTGGACGCTCACCTGATAACTTGCAGCAAGGTCGCCATAACGACATGCTAGTTTTTACAGAAATGCAAGCCCTTGCCCTGCCACACCAACGCTGGCTATTACAGCTCGCAAAAATCTCAGATATCTATCTCAGTCGTAATCGCCTACGTATTACCTCCGAACCTGCCAGCGCACCCAAACCGCCTTTGGTAAGCTTAGGTTTAATTGGTGGTAATAACGACAATACGCCGACCACCACCAGCGAAAAACCCATTGAATACGAGGCATCCATACCCCTCTGGAAAAATCCGGTTATCCTGATTATTATTGCTGTCATCGGAGTGCTTGGCGGGCTTGCAGCGCTCAAGTATCAAAGCCAAAAATCTGACGGTGTGTTACTGGCGACAGAAGAGGTTATAGAACAAGATATTATCGAAGAGCGTCAACAGCAGGATGTGGCTATTGTCATGGTTGACGATGAGGAGCCTGATGACAAAGAAACAAAAGCGGCTCAATGATAAATAAAAGCTCTGAATACAGGACTTCTTAATTAGCAAAAAATTATCGAACAAACCTTCAAAAAATCCACAAAAAAAGGCGCTATTCATATAGCGCCTTTTCTATTCATTTTTTTTATTCATGCTTTATCTAGCATAGTCTATTAAGACCGGCTTACTTTGATAAATCACGACCACGACTGGCTTCAATCGCCAGACGTAGACCATTTAGACGGATGAAACCTTCTGCATCTTTTTGATCGTAAGCGCCCGCATCATCTTCAAAAGTCGCGATTTTTTCGTCAAACAAGGAATCATCTGACTTACGACCAACAACGCTCACAGCACCTTTGTATAACTTCACACGTACGGTGCCATTGACATATTCTTGTGACTTGTCAATCAATGCTTGTAGCATCATACGCTCAGGACTGAACCAATAACCGTTGTAGATAGTTTTAGCGTAGCGTGGCATCAGCTCATCTTTTAAATGCGCCGCTTCACGATCGAGTGTCAGTGACTCAATACCGCGATGCGCTTTTAGCATAATGGTGCCCGCTGGCGTCTCATAGCAACCGCGTGATTTCATGCCAACATAACGGTTTTCTACGATATCTAGGCGTCCGATACCATGCTGACCGCCAATCTCATTTAGCTTAATCATGACTTCGTACGGCTTAAGTGCTTCACCATCGATGGCAACGATGTCGCCTTTTTCGTATTCTAATTCTAAGTATTGTGCTTCGTCAGGCGCTTCTTCTGGGCTCACCGACCAGCGCCACATATCGTCTTCTGCTTCGGCGTAAGGGTCTTCTAAAATACCACCTTCATAAGAGATGTGTAGTAAGTTGGCGTCCATTGAGTACGGAGATTTTTTCTTATTGCCCGCATAATCAATCGCAATGTTATGCTCTTTGGCATATTCCATCAAGCTTTCACGGCTAGACAAGTCCCACTCACGCCATGGTGCAATGGTAACCACGTCAGGCGATAAAGCAACGGCGCCAAGCTCAAAACGGACTTGGTCATTCCCTTTACCAGTCGCGCCATGACTAATAGCATCGGCGTTGTGTTCTTTAGCAATCTCAACCAAGCGCTTGGCGATTAACGGACGCGCGATAGAAGTTCCTAGCAGATACTCGCCTTCATAGATAGCGTTGGCGCGGAACATCGGGAATACATAATCACGGGCGAACTCTTCACGTAAGTCTTCGATATGGATATGTTTGATGCCCATGGCTTCAGCTTTGGCGCGGGCTGGCTCAACTTCTTCGCCTTGACCGATATCAGCAGTAAAGGTAATCACTTCTGCATCATAGGTTTCTTGCAGCCATTTAGCGATGATGGAGGTATCAAGACCACCTGAATAGGCCAAGACGATTTTATTAATATTTTTTGGATCAAGTTGAGCCATGAAGAACTCCTATTGTGAGCATTTAGTGTTAGGAAAAGCGCTAAGATTCAATCAAAAGATAAATTACTTGCTCAGTGTACATCATATTTACTATAGGCAAAAGTGCAACTGCCCCATGGCATAAGCTTTTGATTTAAATTTTGGGTCGATAGATTTCAATTGTTCACATGTAGGTGACAGTTGACTGCCGCAAATTAAAAAATAACCCATGTATTATGTACAGATATTTAGCCGCATATTTAGTCAAGTAGGCAAATCTGTTATGATAGCAGTACAGTATCCCTTCCTTTTATTTCCGTATATGACGATATAGAGCGCGACGACATTATGACTGATTCGATTAGAGAATTGACCATCCTTCAGCCAGACGATTGGCATATCCATTTGCGTGATGGCAAAGCATTGAGCACTACTGTATCGCACGCAGCAAACAGCTTTAACCGTGTCATATGTATGCCAAACTTAGTGCCTCCTGTTAAGAACACTGACGATGCGCGTGCCTATCGCGACCGTATCATGGCGCACTTAGTAGCCAGTGAGCTGAGTGCTGAGCGCAAAACTGCATTTGATCCACGTATGACTTTATATCTCACTGACAAAACCACTGCTCAAGATATCGAGATGGCAGCAAAATCAGGTATCGTCCAAGCGGTCAAGCTTTATCCTGCTGGCGCGACTACCAATTCGGCTGATGGTGTCACCAATATTAACGCCTGTGTCGATGTTTTTGAAGCATTAGAAAAGTACAACCTACCACTATTGATACATGGCGAAGTGACGCAAGATCATGTGGATATCTTTGACCGTGAAAAGCGCTTTTTAGACGAAGTGTTGGCGCAAATCATTGTCAAATTCCCTACATTAAAGATTGTCGTCGAGCATATTACTACCAGTGATGCGGCAGACTTTGTCTTAGCACAAGGCAATCACATTGCCGCCACTATCACCCCGCAGCATTTAATGTTTAACCGCAATCATCTATTGGTTGGCGGTATCAAGCCACACTTTTATTGCTTGCCTATTTTGAAGCGTGAAAGCCATCAAAGAGTATTACTAGATGTGGCAACCAGTGGCAATCCCAAATTCTTTTTGGGCACTGACTCAGCTCCACATGCGACGGATAAAAAAGAAGCCGCTTGTGGCTGTGCTGGCTGCTATAGCGCCGCAACTGCCTTGCCATTGTATGCCACCGCTTTCGATAGCGTGGGGAAAATAGACAAGTTAGAAGGCTTTGCCAGTCGTTTTGGTGCTCAGTTCTATGGACTGCCAGTCAATGAAAGCACGATTACACTTATCAATACACCTATGCAAGTGCCAGCAGCCTATCCTTACTTTGATGGCTCATCATTGACCCCACTTATGGCAGGCGAGACACTGCCTTGGTCTATCAAAGCATAAAACTCACTAAGCAAAACCATCTTTATTCTATTTTAACTTGAGAAGTTTAACCCTATGATAAGAATGACATCTGCTAATCAGCGGTGTGATTTGTATCATAGGTTATTTATTTTTCATTTAATGTCTTAATTCAATATAACAGTACGACTGATAAAAGCGATTTAACCAGATATGACCACTCCAAACGATGCCGCCTTACCTGACGAAAACCCATCAAACCCTATAGATAATAGCATTAAGAGCCCATCAAATAGTCACACAGAAGATGCCGCAGCAGACGAGCTAGCACCAATGCGTCTAAAAGACCGATTTCGTAAGTTTCTGCCTGTCGTCGTTGATGTGGAAACTGCCGGCTTTAATGCGCAAACCGATGCTTTACTAGAGATTGCCTGCATTCCTGTACTACTGAATGAGCAAGGTGTGTTTTATCCTGGGGAAGCATTCAATGCTCATATCGAACCCTTTGAAGGCGCGAATCTTGAGCCAAGTGCCCTTGCCTTCACTGGCATTGATCCCAACAATCCAATGCGTAAAGCCATTGCCGAAGATGAAAAAACAGCACTACGCCGTATCTTTAAGGGGTTAAAAGAAGTACGCCGTACTGAGGACTGCCGCCAGTGCGTCTTAATCGGGCACAACGCCCATTTTGACTTAGCATTTTTGAATGCGGCAGTGCTGCGTACCAATAACAAAAGTCACAACCCGTTTCATAACTTTTCAGTTTTTGACACAGTGACTTTATCTGCGCTGGCATTTGGTCAGACAGTACTAGCACGGGCTTGCAAGGCAGCGGGGCTTGATTTCGATGGTAATGATGCACATTCTGCCCTATACGATACACAAAAGACTGCTGAGCTGTTTTGTCATATCCTAAACCATTATCCTATGCTGGCTAATGCGATGCATACTGAAGAAAATAAAGAGGATTCGACTGAGAGTAGTCACAAATAATCCATTTATCACATATCCTATATTGCCAACTACCCATAATAGTGCTATTTGTAATACTTGATGACTTTAACATCTTGGTTTTACAATCAATAGGGATATGATTGATATCACAATAAATCAGCCTCTTGTCTAACCGTTGAATATCATATTGTGTAAAACAATTCAAAAACCAGACAAGCTGCTGTAATTACTCACATTAGAACGTCTCGTTATATCCTATAGATGGTTTAAGTTGCTCACATTGTCTCGATAGCCAGTACGATTCATGCTATCGAGGCGTAATAGGAGGGACTCTATTATGGATCCACAGCTTAAGTTATGGGGAACCATCCTCGGTTATATGCTGCTCGCATTGACTATTAGTGCTTGTACTTCTCTATGGATTCGCTATCATTTGAAGCGTAATGACTTACATCCTCGCCGTGCGATCAAAAAAAGATACTTAATTTTAAAAAGAAGAAGAAAAAGGCTTGACAGCAAGCGCAGACGCTATTAGAATACGCACCACTTCAGCATAAAGGTGAAAGCAGCTGAGGTGTTGTGTTACTAGTCCCCATCGTCTAGAGGCCTAGGACACCGCCCTTTCACGGCGGTAACGGGGGTTCGAATCCCCCTGGGGACGCCACTATTTGGCGTCACTTATTAGCAAGTTTGCTGCAAAGCATCTGATAAGACTACTAAGCGTACCACCAAAAAGCCCAATCACATACTATTGTGATTGGGCTTTTTTTTATGCCTGTTTTTTATATCATGAGGCTCTTGATACCTTAGCACTCAGTTCGTCATCGCCGATTTACTTAATAAATGAAGGACAATTAATTTTATAGATAAGATTCGGTACTAAGTTCACTCAAGATATTAAGGTATATTTACTAAGTGTCGCTATCCATGGTTTCTATGCCTAACTTGATATTCTGTTTATTTATTGAACTCTTCATCATAAATTTAAGCAAAAAAATCCAGCATTGAATACTGGATTTTTAAGTCAAACAGTCTATTTTTACAAAAACTACCAAATCTTATCTGATAGCATTAGCCACAACAATGTCATCACAATCATGATACCGAGTACTGTTTGAATCAAGAAGAATGCTTGATGCTGACCAACAACCTTACTTAACGTCACCCCTAACGTGCTGTACTTGATAGGTGGCGTGTCAATATTGCCAGTTCTTGCTTGTTCCTCATAATACCCTTGTAAGATATCTAAAAATTCGCGCCATGCGTTAGAGCCCCAATCATAGGGTTTAAATGGCATGAGTTTTTTCAGCTCAGGCTCTTTGGTCATCCAACGTTCAAGTGTAATGGAGCGTAGAGACCAGTTCGAAAAACGGCGTTCGGTAATTTCTGAAAAATCTAAGATTTTTAATTCTTTATGTCGATCATCTAATAATAAGCGATTCTTTAGATTGGTTAAATCTTGTTCTGACCCTTCTGCACATTGAAAAAAGTAGCCATTGCCATAGCAAAGAATACCCGTAACATTATCGGCTTGGTTACGCTCAATCGCGACCTCTGAGATGTCGTTAAGCGTGCTGGGGCTTGAAAGACCAGTCGAAGTAATTTGGCTTATATATATAAGCTGGCAGAGATCTGTCGTCACTGGATTTGTCGAATCGTTGATTGTTGACAATCAGCTTCTCCCTATTTTTAGGTAAATGTAGCTAAGACAACCATACTAAATTTAGAAAAAACATAGAAACAAGATCTTTGAAAATATCAAATAGGCTTGGTATATTATTGATTTTATAAATGTTTATATTAATTGTATTAAGTTGGTTACATCATAGGCTAGTTTAGTCATCAAAGCAATATATGTTTATCTTATATCATTAATTGAAAAAACCAAACAATAATTCGCAATTATTTATATTGAGAACTTGCAGTATGTTTTTTGAACAGTGATAGGATAAATAGGTAATATGGGAGGGGAAAGCGATGATAAAAATCGTCACCAATGAGCGATAAGACTACCGGCTCATTAATGAGATTGATACAGACTAGTGTCTATTACGAGTGTTTAATTATTTTTAGTCTGCTCAGAACTGGGCATTAATAATCGCTGTGAGTAAGATAGCATCATCAGGATAAGTGAGCTTGATATTCTGGCGACTGCCAGTCACGAGGCGAATGGGCAGGTCTAAACATTCAAATGCACTGGCTTCATCAGTAATGGTGAGCTCGTGTTCAGCGACATAAGTTAATACTTTTTGCAGCTGACCTAAGCGAAACACTTGCGGCGTTTGTGCTTGCCACATATGACGGCGATCGATAGTACGTTTAGCGTAAGAATGTGGGCTGCTACTCACTGTCAGGTTAACTACAGGCGTCTCACCTACAAGCTCAGATTGAGCGGTAGACTGCGGATAGGATTCCTTTAAAGTATCAGCCACCGGTGTCGCTAAGATAGCACCATAGGGCTCTAGCATCGCCGCTTCGATGACCTCTTCAATATCATGACTGGAAACCGCAGGACGCGCAGCATCATGAATAACAACCAAATCTGAATCGTCGGCTCCCGCCTCAATAATCGCCTTTACCCCTGCTCTTACTGACTGCCAACGCTCATCGCCGCCAATCACATATTTGATGGGGAGCGCAAAATTAAGCGTCTGTGCTGTACTGTCATCTGCTGCGACGACCAATAAACATGTATCAATATAAGCACTAGTAGCAAGCCGTGCCACACTATGCTGTAGCAAGGTCTGCCCTTGCAACATCGTATATTGCTTGGCGATAGAGGCACCAAAACGACTACCGCGACCCGCAGCGACGATCATGGCATGTACATTAGGGATGATATTCATAAGGCAATATTCATAAGGCAATATTCATAAAGTAGTATTCATGGTTAGAGCCCATGATAGTATTGCTAGGGATAGACGAGGAATAAGAGAAGTAACGAATTTCAGGTGAATAAGATTTCTATTATAGACAATAGAAGATCATAATTCTAGACAGTTAAGAGCAATTAATAACGGCTATGCGTCGTGGGCGCCGTAGATACTTGTACAAAGGTCTCGTTCGGCTTAATCAAACCCAAGTCTAAACGAGCGTGCTCTTCTACTGCCTCAAGACCAGTTTTTAAGTCATGCACATCAGTACGCAATAAGTTATTTGCTGCCACTTGGTTTTCGTTTAAGCGTTGTTGTTCTTCGATTTGAGTCAGCAATTTATTATGCTCAAAGCGACCATTTTCGCCCAGCCAATACTGATATTGCAATCCCAAAAGGACGGCAACGGCTAGAGCAAGTAGCATAAATTGGCTAAAGTATTTCATAAGATAATAACGCCGAACAACATAGAGACAATAATAAAAATAAAAAACCAGCTAAGCTTGCTAAGCGATATATCACCATATTAATGATGACATATCGCCTAGCTGTAGCAAGAAATCTGGCTTGTTAACCACGTAGACCGATGAACTCTTCACGACCACGGTAGCTTGCACGTACTTGTTGCTCGATACGTAGCAGCTGATTGTATTTCGCCACACGGTCTGAACGACATAGTGAGCCAGTTTTAATCTGACCAGCAGCAGTACCAACTGCTAAATCTGCAATGGTGCTGTCTTCAGTTTCGCCTGAACGATGTGAGATAATAGTTGCATAGCCATTTTTCTTCGCTAGATAGATCGCATCTAACGTTTCTGATAAAGTACCGATTTGATTAAACTTAATCAAAATTGCATTGGCAATATGCTTATCAATACCCTCTTGCAAGATAGCAGGATTGGTCACAAATAAATCATCACCAACCAACTGAACTTTATCACCAATCTGCTCAGTCAAATATTTCCAACCATCCCAATCAGACTCGTCAAGCCCGTCTTCGATAGAGATAATAGGATATTGACGCGCCAAGCCGACTAGATAATCTGAGAATCCTTGGCTATCAAAGGCTTTGTTGCCCTCGCCTGCCAAGATATATTGACCATCTTTATAAAACTCACTAGCCGCACAGTCTAACGCCAAATGAATGTCTTCGCCCGCTTTATAGCCGACTTGCTCAATCGCTTGCATAATAACGGTGATGGCTTCTTCATTGCTACGTAAGTTTGGCGCAAAACCACCTTCATCACCAACGGCTGTGTTTAAGCCTTGTGATTTCAAAACAGACTTTAAGCTGTGGAAAATTTCTGTACCAGCACGCAATGCTTCTGAAAAACTAGTGAAACCAACAGGCTCAATCATGAACTCTTGGATATCAACCGTATTATCCGCATGCTCACCACCGTTCAAGATGTTCATCATCGGTACAGGCATCGTCAGCGACGTCTGATTGCGCAAGTTTGCAATATATTGATGTAATGGCAGATTTTGTGACTTGGCAGCGGCTTTTGCAGTAGCAAGAGACACCGCTAGCATGGCATTGGCACCAAGGCTATCTTTGTTTTCTGTGCCATCTAGCGCAATCATTGCATCATCAATGCCTTGCTGTTCGGTGACGTCTTTATCCATCAACGCGCTGCGAATTTGGCTATTGACGTTAGCAACGGCTTTCTTAACGCCTTTACCCATATAGCGACTTTGGTCACCATCACGTAGCTCAAGCGCTTCGCGTGAACCAGTTGATGCACCACTTGGGGCAGCAGCACGGCCGATAGTGCCATCAGCTAAGATTACATCAGCTTCGATGGTTGGGTTACCACGCGAGTCTAAAATCTCACGGGCGCGAATGTCTTTAATTGCGGTGACGTTGGTGGTTTCTTCAGCGTACATAATGTCTGTTAATTCCTTTGGTCATGCCAAGTTTGTGGGATAAATAACGGCAACTAGAATACAAAAAAGATAAAGCAAAATATCGTATAGTGCTATGCTCAAACCAGCTTTGCTTATCTATATAATCAGCAAGTTTTGAGCAAGATTAAAGGTGGTTTTAATACTTTAATCGTCAGCTATAGTGCTTGGCATCATAGCATAAATTTTGCCAAACTTCCCTTATCTTGCACCGACTGGCGCTGATAAAATCACACTTAGATAAACAAATTACCAATTATGGATTTGTCTCAGCACCTATAATATTAAAAGCTATATGACTCTTATGCTTTTGTTAGACGTTCTGTTTTAGCGTGGGAGCCAGATACTGTGTTATCCAGCTCAACCTTTGTTTTAAATTGGGTCAATCGTAAGGCATTCATTAATACTGAAATAGAGCTGAGCGCCATCGCAGCGGCGGCAATCATAGGGTTTAAGAAACCAAAAGCGGCCAGCGGAATACCAAGGCAGTTATAAATAAAAGCAAAAAACAGATTTTGCTTGATGTTGCGCACTGTTGCATTAGCGATTTTTTGCGCGGCATCAATATGCATCAGTGACTCACCCATTAAGCGGGCAGACGCACTATGCTGGGCAACATCTGTGCCTTCAAACATGGCAAAGCTTGCATCGGCAGTTGCCATCGCTGGCGCATCGTTGACACCATCACCTGCCATTGCAACTTTATGACCAGCCGTTTGCAACAAGGCAATTTGACTGGCCTTATCGCGTGGGCTCATTTTACCATAAGCTTGCTCAATACCCAGCTGCCCTGCCACATGATCGACCACAGACTGCTTATCACCACTCATCAAAATAACATTGATACCTGCATCTTGTAGCGCAGTAATAGCCTTCGGAGTATCTACTTTTAAGTCGTCAGCTAGAGCAAAAGCACCCAAAGCTTCATCATTAATACTAACGGCAACGGTACTGGCAATTTGCCATACCTTTGGCATCAGCTTAGGCAGTGTTAAATTAGCAAACTCTGCGGTACCGACTTTTACCACACCCAAACCTTCAATATTGGCCTGTATACCAGCGCCTTTAATGACCCTAATATCAGTCACATTCATCAACGGCAAATTTCGCTCAGTAGCCACGTTAACCAATGCTGTTGCTAGCGGATGACTGGCATGTGCTTCAACGCTTGCGGCAATTTGTAACACATCATCGACTGCGATCGATTTATCCACCATCACATGGTCCACGATAGTCGGCTTACCAATGGTCAAAGTACCTGTTTTATCGAGCACTACTGTATCGATGTTGCCTGCCGCTTCAAGGCTTTGTGCGTCTTTGAACCAGACGCCATGACGAGCAGCAACACCCATACCAGCCATGATAGCGGCTGGCGTTGCCAAACCTAAAGCACAAGGACAAGCAATGACCAACACCGAGACGGCATGCATCAAGGCAGTATCCATCATGCCAGTCAGCCACCACGTCACTCCAAAGGTGGTAAGCGCAATGACAACGACGACTGGTACGAATACCGCCGTCACTCTATCGGCGAGACGGGCTAAATTGGCTTTTGAGCCTTGGGCATCGCTGAGGGCTTGTACCATATCACCAAGCTTTGTATCACTACCTTTAGCACTGACGCGGTATAACAAGCTGCCATTTTCAACCAACGCCCCTGCCAACAACTTATCTCCCACTTCTTTTTTAAGCGGTACCGACTCACCCGTTAAATGACTCTCCACACACCAGCCAGCACCATCGATAACTACCCCATCGGTTGCAACTCGGCTGCCTTGCTTGGCACGCAAAATATCACCAACTTGCACGTCTTTAAGAGCAACATTATGAAAATCACCATTAGGCTGCTGCTGTTCGACTTCATCGGGCGTTAAGGACAATAATAAATCGATACTATTGAGGCTGTGTTTCTTAGTGCGCTCTTCTAGATACTTACCCGTACGTACAAAAGCAATGACCATGACGCCTGCTTCAAAATACACTGCAGGACTGCCATCCACACCGTGACCACCAGCATGACCACTTTGCAGCAAACTGTTTAAAGTGCCATCGCCATGAGTCAGCCATAGATACGTTGAATACGCCCAAATAGTCACGGTACCGATGACGACTAGCACATCCATATTGGCAAGACCACCTTTAATCGACGCCCAAGCGCTTTTGTAAAATGGCAAGGCAAATCCAAACTGTACAATGGTCGCCAATATAAATTGAGTCCAAATCGGCGGCATCCACGCCATACCCTGACCAACGAGCATGCCTGCCATACCAACTAAAAATGGCACCAAACAAATCCATAACCCAATCAAGCGCCATGGGTAGTGAATCGCGGTATCTTCGTCTGTTTTTGCAAACAAACTATCGGCCGCCTGCAAATTGGCAACGAAGCCTGTTTTATTTACCCATTCTGTCACTTGTTCAGGCGTTGTCTGGGTCGGATCATAATCAACATTCGCAGTCTCGCCAGCGAAGTTTACACTCACCTCGTATACCGACGGCTTTTTGTTGAGCACCTTCTCAATTCGCGAGGCGCAGGCTTGACATGTCATCCCCTCAATTGCTAGCTGCAAGTGTGCACGCTGCGGCGCGAGCGGCGTATTGGATTGAATGTCAGTTTTTACATCGTAGGCGTCATGATTGTCGGTTTGGGTAATATCATTCATAAATAAAACTCGGTATGGCGTTTATGCGTTATGGCGTTATAAAGTCGTCTGAGCTAGGACAGCAACTCAGTGGATGGAATATCTAAGTCAAACAAATAGCACACTTTTAAATTTGATATTGGTATGGTCACACTGAATAGTTAGTACGCTACTATCAATAATTTTCAACCATTAAAAAACCAGCCTTGATAGCCGGTTTTTTAATACAAACGGAGTAGGTTAAGCATTGGCAACAGTGGCATCAAAGCCTGCATCGTCGATAGCAGCAGCAATTGTCTCTACACTGGTTTTGCTATCATCAAAAGTAACCGTCGCTTGATTATCTGCCAGCTCAATGCTGATATCGTCTAAGCCATCGATATCGGCAGTGGCGTTATGCACACTGGCCACACAGCCACCGCAAGTCATGCCATCAATTTTAATAATACGTGTTTGGTTTGCCATGAGAGGCTCCTTATTTTTGTAACTGAGTTTTTATAGGTAAATACTTTTATTAAAGAACTGCTTTTATAATTGTCTTTTTAAGACAGCTATCTTTTAAAACGTTATAAAAATAGCACTTAACCAGCTTAAGCCCTATCACGGTTAACAACAAGGCTCTTTGATTATCACTTTATTAATAGAACCGTAAATAATGGAACCGTGAATAATGGAACCGTGAATAATGGAACCGTGAATTTATGCCTAAGTGACAGAAAATAGCGCTTATTTTAGAATAACGTCTAATCATCATGACGTGGGTTTTGCGGTGCATCAAGAGGAAATGGCTGGGTCACATAATCGACCGTACTGATTGCCGCCGTAAACGCATGGATACTGGTGTCTGTATCTTCATAACGTATGGTGGCAACATTATTATCAGGATCAAGCTCGATGGCCGTCACTCCTGTGATATTTTTCAGCGCTGTCATCACACTCTTTAATCCTTCATCATCATCGATATTTTCGATACTGACTGTTGCTGTTTGCATCGCCATAATCTCAGCCTCTTATTGTCTGTGAATACATTAATGGGTATCTAACACCTCAAAGCCTTTGACCAAGTCATCAATTTGCTTCAACTGACGCAAAAACGGCTCTAATTGGCTCATACGTAGCGCACATGGACCATCGCATTTTGCAGTCTCTGGGCTTGGATGCGCTTCTAGAAACAACCCTGCCAATCCTGTCGCCATCCCTGCTCGTGCCAATGTTGTGATTTGTTCACGGCGTCCACCCGCACTATCGCTACGGCCGCCTGGCTGCTGTAAACTATGAGTCACATCAAAAAATACGGGGATATCCATCTGCTTCATGGTATCAAAACCAAGCATATCAACGACCAAATTATTGTAACCAAAGGCACTGCCGCGCTCACAAAGGATCAACTTATCGTTACCACCTTCAAGGCATTTGTTAACGATATGACGCATCTCATGCGGCGCTAAAAACTGCGCTTTTTTGATGTTAATAATCGCATCCGTCTTCGCCATCGCGTGTACTAAATCTGTCTGACGTGATAAGAATGCTGGTAATTGGATGATATCTGCGACTTCTGCGACGGGTGCCGCTTGATACGGCTCATGTACATCCGTGATAATAGGCACTTGGAATTTTTCTTTGATTTGCCCCAGCCAATCAATACCCTGCTCTAATCCAGGACCTCGATATGAGTGCAGGCTTGAACGGTTGGCTTTATCAAAACTGGCTTTGAAGACATAGCCAATGCCCAAACGCTGACATATTTCGATATATTGCTCTGCAATCTCGAAGGCCAATTCCTTTGATTCTAAGACATTCATACCACCGAACAACACAAATGGCTGGTCGTTGCCGATATTAAGAGTATTGCCATTTGGCGTAGTAAGTTTGATATGTGATTGCGCCGTTGATAAATGTTCCATGAAGTCGTTACCCTCTTTATTGTTATTAATATTTCTCTCCCATATTGTAACCGATAGACTCAGTAAAAAAAGGGGTTAAGCGTAATTGCTGACCAACCATTAAAAAAATTGTCATGTTTATTGCTTAAAAACAATCTCATTCATAGCCACAGTCATAAAATTAAACTCAAAAAAAAGACCGATCCGAAGATCAGTCTTTTTTATACATGTAAGTTTTTATACATTAACGATTATTTGTTTTCGTTATAGTTCTTAGCCGCTTTTACAAAGCTGTTGAACAGTGGATGACCACCGCGTGGCGAGCTGGTAAATTCAGGATGGAATTGTACGGCGACAAACCAAGGATGATCAGCAATCTCGACCGATTCTACTAGATGCTGCTTGGCAGAATAACCAGATATGGTCATGCCTGCTTGCTCTAATGGCTCGATATAGCGATTGTTCATCTCATAACGATGACGATGACGCTCAGTGATATTTTTGGCGCCATAGATTTGGCTAAGCTTGCTGCCAGCAACCAATTCGGCTTGCTGCGCGCCTAGACGCATGGTGCCGCCAAGGTCAGAGTCATCGCTACGAATCTGTAATTCGCCGCGCTCATCTAACCACTCAGTGATGAGACCAATGATAGGCTCTGCCGTTTTGCGATCAAACTCAGAAGAGTTGGCATCGATTTTGAGTACATTACGCGCGTACTCAATCACTGCTAGCTGCATACCAAGGCAAATACCTAAATATGGCACGTTGTTTTCACGCGCATAAGTAATGGCTTTTATCTTACCATTGGTACCGCGCTCACCAAAACCACCCGGTACTAGGATGGCATCAGCATTGTGCAGCTGTGCCAATAAGCTGTCGTCGTCTTCTAGACGCTCAGCATCAACATAGTCAATTTTGACATCGGCTTTATGAGTGATACCAGCATGCAGCAGTGCTTCGTTGATCGACTTATAAGCATCAGGTAACTCGACGTATTTACCAACCATCGCTACCGTAAGGCTCATTTCAGGATTAAGCTGCGCTTCAACCACTTTGTCCCAATCACTCAAATCTGCTTCTGGTACATCTAAACCAAAACGCTCACAGATCAAATCATCAAGATCCTGCTCATGAAGCGTGCGTGGTATTTGATAAATACTTTGCGCATCTTCACACATAATGACTGCACGCTCTTCCACATTGGTGAACAACGCTATTTTGCGACGGTTGTCTTGCGAGATATGGTGATCAGAGCGGCAAATCAATATGTCAGGCTGCAAACCGATAGAACGCAGCTCTTTTACTGAATGCTGCGTTGGCTTGGTTTTGGTTTCGCCTGCACTAGCAATGTAAGGAACTAGCGTCAAATGCATCAGCATGGCTCTATTACGACCAAGCTCTACTTGCATTTGGCGGACGGCTTCCATAAATGGTAACGATTCGATGTCACCAACGGTACCGCCAATCTCAATAATAGCGATATCATAACCTTCACCACTGGCTAAGATTTTACTCTTAATTTCATCAGTGATATGTGGAATAACTTGTACTGTACCACCAAGATATTCACCACGGCGCTCTTTATTTAGCACGTTTTGATAGATACGACCACTAGTAAAGTTATTGCTCTTACTCATTTTTGAATGGCGTAAGAAGCGCTCATAGTAACCCAAATCTAAATCAGTCTCTGCACCATCTTCGGTGACGAATACTTCGCCATGCTGGAATGGGCTCATCGTACCGGGATCGACGTTGATGTACGGATCCATCTTGGTCATCGTGACGGTCACGCCACGGGCTTCTAAGACCGCTGCAAGAGAGGCTGCGGTGATACCTTTTCCTAGTGAGGACACTACCCCACCGGTCACAAATATAAACTTGGTCATAGTACTCTGTCGGTAATTGGTAAAGAAGGATTTTACTAAAAATACGTCAAAAAATATAGGGCAAAAGCATAAACTCTTTGAAACATTCAATTTTTAGTACTTAGCTATTATAACGTACTACCCACTCAAAAAGGATATAACAAAAAAAACTCACCCCGAAGGATGAGTTTTTATAATCAGATTCTAATGCTTAGATTAGAATTTGTATTCTAGACCACTACCAACTACGAATACTTCAGCATCGCCTCTAGTAACTAAAGTCTCACCATCTACATCAAGACTCTTAAGATCATCAGCATTGTTCATACCAGCATAGGCATGCATGATGATGTTGTCTTTAAAGAAGTATTTGCCACCAACAACGATTTGGTCTGAATTAGCATCATTCCAACCATTAAGGTTATCAGTTTTGTTGTATTGTGCGTATACAGATGCTGGACGAGCAAAGTTACTTAGACCCATTTGAGCACTAACCACTAAACCTTTTTCTTTCTTAGTATCACGAGCATAATCAAAATCAGCTACTTGATATAGCGCACCAAGTGTTACAGGAGCAGCGATGTATTTACCTAAGTCTACAGTTGCAGTACCACGGATGATATCACCTTGAATGTTCTGATCTTTGTCATAAGCCACACCAGCAGTGAAGCCTGTACCTTGGTCAAACATCATTGCAACGCCAAAACCAGCATCATTGTTGAAGTTATCATCATCAGAGCTATACATAGCATACAATTCTAATGGTAGATTATTGTATTTTGGTGCAGTCCAAATAGCTGAGCTATTGATACGACGACTGTCAGCCATGTTTAAGGCTTCAACAACGTCGTCTTCCATGTCGTTAGTACCCATGTTATCCCAATAACCTTCGTTAACAACAACGTTGTTAATTTTGTCTAGGCTAGATTGGTTTTTACCAACACGGAACTCACCGAATTGCTTGTTGTTAACACCAAGATAAGTATCACGGTTAGAGAAAGTATCATTATCACCGTCAATGCTTGTGCCATACTCTAACTGATAGATCACATCAGTATTAGCAGTCATGGCTTCAGAGCCTTTAAAGCCTAAACGTGAAGAATGAGAGTTGATTTCTACTGTGTTTTCATCGAAATCTTCACCAGCCGCAGTTGCATTGAAATCTGCATTGACATAGTCAAGAGCTAAGAATGCTTTACCATAGACAGTCGGCGCTGCATTGGCTGCAGATACAGATAGGGCAGCAACTGCTGTAGCTAAAAGTAGTTTTTTCATGGGGTATCTCCACTTTACAATTTTAGTAATAAGCTAGCTATTATTAGCTGGTGCTCATAATGGTATCGTCACAAATCCTCAAAGATATAATGTGTAACTGGCTACCGAGATTAGTCAGAAACAAGTGTGGCGAAGTTCTATTACAGTAAGATGAAAAAAACAAGGACTTACATAACTGGGATTAAAAAGTAACTGCCATGTAATCTTAGGTCTTTATCGCTCCGTTGCGTAACATCCGTTACCAAACTCATACTTCGAATACAAGCATAACAACTTTGACATAATTTGCAACATTTTTTTTCGATTTTTAAACCCAGTATTTGTTGAATGCCATATCTACTATAGAATGTAGGTCATTGTAAAAAAATCCCTATCCGCTCAAATAGATAAAGATATTATTGATTAATATAATTACCAAGAACTTGAAACTAGCGTAATGAATATCCTTTAATTAACAAAAATAAAGCCCTACTTGTTCATTAACAAATAGGGCTAATAAAAAATAATAAATGTGATTTATGACATACTGACAGTCACAATTGAGATCGGAAAATTGCTAAAAGAACAGTAAAAAGGTATTTTCACTGCTCTTGTTTCCAGACTATAACCTTAGTCAATGGCTATCACAGACTTCTTATTAAGTATAAAAACCAAGAAGAAGCCTAGTCAGTCATATAAGTCTCATAATGTAATGTCAAGTATGCCATATTTTAATATTAACCTGCGCAATATTAGCAGCCTGCTTTTAGATCAAGACGTGCCTGATGCAGTAGTGGCTCAGTGTAACCACTAGGTTGCTCACGCCCTTTGAATACCAAATCACAAGCTGCTTTGAATGCATAAGAGTTTTCGAAGTTGCTAGCCATTGGTTGATAGTCACTGTCACCAGCATTTTGCTCATCAACGACCTTTGCCATACGTTTCATTGTCTCAAGCACTTGCTCCTCAGTGATCACGTCATGGTGCAACCAGTTAGCAATATGCTGGCTGGAAATACGTAAAGTCGCACGGTCTTCCATCAGACCCACATCATTGATATCCGGTACTTTAGAACAACCAACGCCTTGGTTTACCCAACGCACAACATATCCTAAGATGCCCTGAGCATTATTGTCTAGCTCTTGCTGCTTCTCTTCATCAGTCCAGTTGATATTTTTTGCTAATGGAATGGTTAAAATGTCGTCTAGACTGGCACGCTCACGTGACTTTAGACTGTCTTGAACGTCAGCAACACTCACTTGATGATAGTGCATGCTGTGTAAAGTTGCCCCTGTTGGTGACGGTACCCATGCGGTACTGGCTCCAGACTTAGGATGTGCAGCTTTGGTGTCCATCATCTCTTTCATCTCGTCAGGCTTCGCCCACATGCCTTTACCAATCTGAGCAACACCCTGTAGACCAGTCTCTAAACCGATATCAACGTTCCACTGCTCGTAGGCTGGCTGCCATGCTTGTGACTTCATCTCACCCTTAGGTACAAATGGGCCTGCATTCATGCTCGTATGCATCTCATCACCAGTACGATCTAAGAACCCTGTGTTGATGAAAATGACACGCTCTTTTGCTTGGCGGATGGCTTCTTTCAAGTTGACCGTCATGCGGCGCTCTTCATCCATGATACCGATTTTGATGGTATTACGCTCTAAGCCTAATAAGTCTTCTACTGCGTTGAATAAATCGTTGGCCATTTTAACTTCTTCAGGGCCATGCATTTTTGGTTTAACGATATACATTGAACCTTTACGTGAATTCGATAGCGCATTTTTACCTTTAAGGTCATTGAGCGTTAATAGTGGTGTAATTAGACCATCCATCAAGCCTTCAAATATTTGTTCTTGACCATCACCCAAGTCGACCAATATTGCAGGGTTTTGCATGAGGTGACCGACGTTACGAATCAGTAATAACGAACGACCTGGCAGGATAAGCTTACCACCAGCTGGGGTGGTGTACTCACGATCTGGATTTTGCTGACGTGTGCGGGTTTTGCCACCTTTTTCAAAGGTTTCTTGCAAGTCACCATTCATGAGACCAAGCCAATTGCGATACACTTCCACTTTCTCTTCTGCATCGACGGCAGCGATTGAGTCTTCACAGTCTTGAATTGCCGTAATAGCTGACTCAAGCAGCACATCTTTGATATGTGCAGGGTCGTCTTTACCGACTGGATGATTGGCATCTATTTGAATCTCTGCATGCAAACCGTTGTTTTTTAATAAAATACCCGTTGGGCTTTCTGCATCACCGACGAAACCAACGAATTTTTCGGCATCTTTTAGCTCAGTACTGCTATCACCTTGGACAATTTCAAGCTTACCATCGACCACTTTAAAGCCGGTCGCGTCGTTATATGAACCTGACGCCAATGCAAAGTTTTCATCTAGGAATTGTTTGGCATAAGCAACGACAGCAGCGCCACGAGTTGGATTGTAACCACCTTTTGCTTCTTGACCATTTTCGTCACTGATAACGTCAGTACCATATAAAGCATCATACAAGCTGCCCCAACGAGCGTTGGTTGCGTTCAATGCGTAGCGCGCATTACGTACTGGTACGACTAGCTGCGGCCCTGCAATATGAGCAATCTCATCATCGACATTTTCTGTGCTAACTTTAAAATCATCGCCTTCTGGCAACAGATAGCCAATCTCTTGTAAGAATGCTTTGTAAGCAGGATAATCAATGTTGCCGTCTTTGGCAGGATGTTGCAGATGCCACTGGTCAATCTGCGCTTGAATCTTGTCGCGAGTTGCAAGCAATGCTTTATTGCGCGGCGTAAACTCCTTAATGACTTTTTCAAAACCTGACCAATAACTATCTGAATCAACACCGACTTTCGGCAGCACTTCGTTTTCAATAAAGTCATACAATTGCTGGTCGATGGCAAGAATGCCTTTTTGAATACGATTGGCGTTAGAAGACTGGCTCATGTTGTTATCCTTATCTGTTCGTGAGGGGTGTGAATACGAAGTTGCTACCGCAATGATTACACATTATCGGTCTTAGACATCTATTCCAAATTTAGATGAAATACTAAGCAAACCTACTGATATATCTTACAAGCTGGTGGTTAATAGCAAATTAACTATTTATGCTATGCTATTAACCTATATTTTTGCCGCTTTAGCCATTAGCATGGTCAAAGCATTTATAACGGATGATGGTATCAACCTTGCTTAATGTACTCAGTGTACGATTTGAGCTCGGTTGCCTTGCACCTACTGTAAACGGTTTCAACTGCATAACATTGGCAAGCATCATCACTGCGACAACACAATATGGCGACACATCAATAGTAAGACAAAATAGCGCTTAAGCAAAATATCATCCTACTATCAAATAAAGAAATAAACAAGAAAACATCATTCACTAGATAAATACTGGGGTTGTATTATAATGATAATCTATATGAAACAGGCGCTAAGAGGTTTTATTAGTGCTTATCCATCAATACTTGATATCGCATAGACAAACTGTCAGTAATCATTACCTCACGGATTTATGCTTAACCGTTATCTATTTGATATTAGTAAAAGATTTTTTAAACGTTCGATTATGGCAAAAACTATGAATAAAGAAGATATAAGAACCAAGAGCAGTAACAACAAGGCTATGAACGACAGCAATAGCAATATAGAAGAACCTAGTATAGTAAAAGACGAGATAGATGAGGACGATGTTGATATCACAAAGCTACGCACCCCGATCAAGGTTGACCTATCTGCTGTTTATAATTTTTTGGGTGCGCGCACAACACAAGCTTGGGTTGATGCGGCGATTGCGAATGTACCGCTGATCATTCAAGATCATGCCAATTGCGAAAAAAAAGCCGCTGGCACTGCCATGAATCTCATATTTCGCTATGAGTTTTCTTATGATTTGCAGCGTAAATTGGCGCAATTGATACGTGAAGAAATGCTTCATTATGAGCAGGTTTTAGGTATTATGAATGACCGTGGTCAGGCGTGGAAATATCTGAGTGCCGGACGTTATGCCAAAGGCATGTTAAAGCACAAACGTACTTATGAGCCAGCAGCGATGGTCGATGTATTGATAATTGGCGCATTTATCGAAGCACGCTCTTGTGAACGTTTTGCCGCCCTTGCTGAAGTCATCGACGACGAACGCTTGGCAAAGTATTATCGCTACTTACTTAAGTCAGAGAGTCGTCACTTTGAGGATTATTTAGCCTTGGCTCAATCACTGTCTGAGGACAGTATTGATGAGCGCGTCGCATTTTTTAAAGAAGTAGAAGCAGAACTGATTTCTAGCCCAGATCATGAGCTACGCTTTCATAGCGGTACGCCTGCTTAAATACATAAGATTAGGTATCACTTTAGATTAAATACCCTCTTATACAGTGAAAGTTATACAGCAAAAAAGTGAAGTAATTAACCAAGCTTCATGCTCTGGTCTGCTACTTCACTTATTAGCCTTTTATTTGAACTTTTTTATAGCAAAATGAATGGTTATTTATCATCTTTCATCAATGAGCTGTCGTACTGTTTGCTATCCTTCGCAACATGATGAGGATCGTGATCATCGGTTGCTCTTTCTGCCGCTGCTGGATTGACTTTTTGTAGCGCATCATCAGGTACGATGCCATGGTTATCGTTCGCATCTCTTAACTGATGGTCTTCTTGGTTGACAGCCTTGTCATCTGGCGTATTCATCATTACTCCTTATTATCATCATGGTCATTCTATAAAGATAAAAAATCTGTATTTAATCAATATTTTATAAAAGGCTATTAATCTTTTTCATCAGGATTTAACACTCGTGTTTGGGCATTATCGATATTTGCATAACGATTCATGTTGTTAATACTTTCGCTTTTGGATGTCTCGCTAACCATCGTATGCTCATTCACGCCATCATCAAAGGCATTACCTTCTTGGTCTCGGCGATCAGGCTGACGTGCGGGGTTGTCATTATTATTAACATGCTCTGAGTGGACGACGCCTTCTTTAAAAGTATCCGTTCCTTTATTTTCAGTGATGTTCTTTTCAATACCACTATCACTATGCTCATTAGAAGTAGGACTACTAGGTAGGCTATTAGCAGAATCATGACTATTGATTGAGTCATCATTTTCACTGATGCGTGTCTTGGTAAGTGCTGGATCATTGGTTTGCATGGCTATATCCTTATTATTGTTATTCGTGTTTTAGCAATTGCTTAATGTGCTTAGATTTTTTATGGCGGTTTAGCAAATGGTGAGCCTGATTTAATACCCAACTCAACCTAGCCAGCAATTCATACTATTCATTGCCTTCTTGGCTTAGGTCATAGGCATTCAAATCTGCGACGTTCTTGCCACCAGCGGGTAAATTCTCTTCTTTACGAGGGTCAACATATATCTCGTCGGTTTCTTGCGACTCTTGTTGTGGACCATCGATATTAGGTTCGTGCTTACGACCTTCATAACTGTCTTGTACATTGTCTAGGTGTAAAGCGGCTGGATCACTAACTGGTACCGCTTCTTCATGGTTTGGATGAGTATTATTTGGCATTGCAGTTCCCTCGCATCAATATGTCATTCATAGATAAAATAAGTTAATACAAATATTTATGTCACAGCTTATTTATCATTTATCCGTACGCAAATCATCTTCAATAAAAGAGGTTTGCTCGTCTTTATTTAATGCTTCAGGTGCATCGACCGCTTTATTATCTTGAAGGTTTTGCGCAATTTGCTGACTGTCTGCTTGCTCAGCAGCTTTTTTGATATCTGATGTGTCATTATCGATATTGCTCATAAGATGTTTCCTATTTTTATAATTCGTTGATTTAGGCAGTCCCTACTCTTTTTCGTAATACGAGCAATTTTGCGTGAATTACTAGAGTGCTAATTATTTATTAAACCATCAAACCCGTTTAATAATAGCGTGAGGGCTGATCTTGATTATAAGGATGAGATAACGTACTGCACTAGTGTGCTGCCGTATCAATATGTGAATAAATGTGAGGTTACAAGACAGTTTGTAACTTAGACAAATCGTTTATCCAAAAAAAAACCAAGCATAGAAAGTACTCTATACTTGGTTTTTTGCTTGATATTTATTGATTGTAAAGACGTGTTTACCACTTTGAAGATGTCGTTGAAATATTAAGCTAGCTTGATGCGTCAACGCCATTAATCACTTTTAATAAATACTCTTGAGCGGTATGCGGCGTTTCACCTGCGGCTGATTGCAGCTGCTGCCAAACACCATCACCGCTAAGTATCCACGCTTGGGTATTGTCTTTCAGATAGTTAAGTAAACCGTCTTGATATACTTGTTGAAACAGTTTTTTGTCTTCGATTGGAAACGCCACTTCGACGCGATGGAATAAATTACGATCCATCCAGTCTGCACTACCACAATATAAGCGTTCGTCGCCATTATTATAGAAATAATAAACACGCGTATGCTCTAAAAAACGCCCAATAACAGAGCGTACAGTAATGTTTTCTGACAGACCTTTTACTTGCGGACGCAAACAACACATGGAGCGTAAGATGAGCTCGATTTTGACGCCTGCTTGCGAGGCATCGTATAACTTGCTAATCAATCGACGTTCGGTTAAAGCATTAACCTTAACGATAATATGAGCGCGCTTGCCGGCTTTTGCATGAGCAATTTCATCATCGATAAAGCTTATCAACTTATCATGCAAGGTAAAAGGCGCATGCAGCAGCTTTTTGAGATTGGCAGGCTTACCCATTCCCGTCAGCTCTTGAAATATATTATGTACATCCTCTGAGATATCAGGATCTGCGCTAAATAAACCATAATCGGTATAAACTTTGGCATTGGCGGCATGATAGTTACCCGTCCCTAAGTGCACATAGCGGCGGATTCGATCATCCTCACGGCGCACAATGAGCATCAGCTTGGCGTGGGTTTTATAGCCGACAATCCCGTAAACAACGACCGCACCCGCTTCTTGCAAATAATTGGCGACGGCGATATTAGAGGCTTCATCGAAACGCGCACGCAGCTCGATGACGGCAGTCACTTCTTTGCCATTACGAGCAGCAGCAGCCAATGCTTTAACGATTTCTGAATTGGTGCCTGAGCGGTACAATGTCTGCTTAATCGCTAACACTTTAGGATCGCTCGCCGCTTGCCAAAGCAGATTGATAATCGGTGAAAATGCATGAAAAGGATGATGCACCAACACATCGCTTTTACGCATGGCGGCAAACATACTGGTTGCTTTGTCCAGCTTATCCATCTCACGGCGGAACTCTTTTGGCACTACATGGGTAAAGGGCTGATAGCGCAGCGCTGGAATATTGAAATCAAACAATAAGCGCGTTAGGTTGACAGGACCATTGACGCGGTACAGCTGATTGTCATGCAGCTCAAACTCATTGAGCAAATAATCACTGATAGGCGTTGGACAATCGGTGGTGACTTCTAGCCGCACTTTATCACCGAAGCGGCGGTTTTCTAGCTCGCCCTCCAGAGCCTTAGCAATATCTTCAACATCATCAGCCAAATCTAAATCGGCATTGCGCGTCAGTCTAAACTGATGGCAGCCCGTCACACTCATCCCAGGGAACAGCTCACCGATATGCTCATGAATAATAGCTGAAAGCATGACGTGATGTTCTTTGCCACCTGTCAGCTCATCAGGCAGGCGAATCACGCGCGGCAAACTGCGCGGTGCGGGCACAATCGCTAGATTGATATCACGACCAAAGGCATCTTTACCTTCTAAAGTAGCGATAAAGTTTAAGCTCTTATTGACCAATCGCGGAAACGGATGCGCCGGATCGATGCTAATCGGTGTCAACACTGGCGATACTTGCTCCGTGAAGTAGCGCTTCATCCATGCCGACTGCTCAGCATTTAGCTCGTCGCGTTTTAGATAACGAATATCCTCAAGCGCCAGTGCTGGTAAGATATCTTCATTGAGAATACGATACTGCTCAGCGATGGCATCGTGCATTACGGTGGATATCTCATTCAGCACTTCACTGGGACGCATGCCATGAACACTGGTCGAGACATCACCAATATTGAGCTTTTGCATAATGCCTGCGACACGAATCTCAAAAAACTCATCGATATTCGATGAGAAAATAATCAAGAAAAACAAGCGCTCAAGTAGCGGATGACGAGGACTTGCCGCCTGCGCTAAGACACGTAAATGAAACTGTAATAAAGACAAGTCGCGATTGATATAACTGCTGGGTGAATAGCTGCCGTCTTCTGAACGCTGCCATGCAACCTCAGTTAAATTGTCATTGCGACTCTCTATATGGCTTTTATTATCAACTGCTATCACTGTATTATTGCTATCAGTGTCCTGCTTATTATTCACATCCATCACGTCACTACTCCTTTGCGTTATCGATACGCCATCATCTTCAATATCAATTGTCTTTTATAATCGCTTTTCCACTAAGAAATTTATCAGGGTTCTTTTTTTATCCATTACTACTCGAAACTATCACTTGAAACTGCCATTCAAAACCGTCACTTAAAACTATCATTCAAAAACACAGCGCTATTTATTAAATGGTCATAGGTACAATCCATTAAGCTGATTGTGGTAACACCGCATTGCTCATGCGCTTTTTGATAATACGTTGTTTATTGCGTAAACGTCTATCACCCTGATTGTCTTCGTAGTATTTTGGATTGGTCAACATAGCGATAAGTAAGGCTGATTCATCACGGTTCAGCTTGGCAGCAGATTTATCAAAGTAGTGCTGAGCGGCTGCTTCGATACCATAAATACCATTGCCAAACTCTGCCACATTGAGATAAGCGGTCAAGATACGCTGCTTATCCCATAATGTCTCAATCATGACAGTGATAATAGCTTCCTCAATTTTACGAACATACGAGCGATGCGAGGTCAAAAATAAGTTTTTTGCTAGCTGCTGGGTAATCGTTGAACCACCAGCGGACATCTTACCCGTCTCTTCATTTTTCTTACGTGCCGCCTCAATGCCTTTGAAATCAAAGCCATTGTGCTGACTAAATGTCGAATCCTCACTCACTATCGCGGCTTGTTTGGCAGATTTTGCGATGGCATCGTATTCAGTCCAAGTTTGGGTGACAGTACCGCCCGTCAAACGATGAGTCAGCATAAACATGCTGTTATTAATCGGCTGCGTTTTCCAAATTAATAGTAGCCCAGCGACTAATACATGAAATGCGACGACCAATAGCATGATTGCCATCAATAATCGTTTGAAAAATTTGCCAAAACTTGCCATGCGCGATATCCAAGTGATTGAAAAGGTAATAAGATAAGATGAACTGAAGAGCCAGTAATTAAAAACAGCAGGTCATCTTACCTAATCTCACAATCGCTGTCATTATTTACCCCACTTCTTTATCATGCCATAGAGTTTAAGTGAAAAAGGTCAGGCAGTATTCATACTGCTAGTCGAAGCCTTAAAAACCATCACTTTGCGACACGTATTAAGACAAGAGAATAAATATGTACGATGATGATAATGTAAAAGCCTTACGGGAACGTATGGTTGCTGCAAACCCCGATCTTGGTCAGGCTGAAAATAATGATAAATGGTGGCTACTTGGAACGTCTGGCTGTCATTTGTGCGACATCGCGAAGCAAGTGCTGATTCAATTTCAAGCCGTACAGCCGATTACCTATCAACAGGTCGATATCGCACATTTCGATGAACCATTGATGATGGAATTTGCCACTACTATTCCGGTGATTTTGACACCATCAACACGATTAAATTATCCATTTTCAGTCATGGATTTGCAGCAACTTTTCATGCAATCATAGCAAGCCTACAATAAAAAAAACGATGTAGTGAGAACATAATGAAAGATTTAAAAAAGATAACAGAAATTGAAGACCTGCGCCGCGTTGCCGAACGTAAAGTACCGCGTATGTTTTATGATTATGTCGATTCAGGCTCATGGACTGAGACGACTTATCGTAGCAATGAAACCGACTTTGACCGTATCAAATTACGCCAGCGGGTATTGGTAGATATAGACAATCGCAGTCTGGCAACCCAGATGATTGGTGAAGAGATAAAAATGCCCGTCGCCATCGCGCCCACTGGCTTTACCGGTATGATGTGGGCGGATGGCGAGATTCATGCAGCGCGGGCAGCAGAAAAATTCGGCGTGCCGTTTTCGCTATCGACCATGAGTATCTGCTCTATCGAAGATATCGCCACTCATACCAGCAAGCCCTTTTGGTTTCAGCTATATGTGATGCGCGATCATGACTATGTGGCTAATTTGATTCAGCGGGCGAAAGATGCCAATTGTTCGGCGTTGATTCTTACCGCGGATTTACAAGTGCTGGGACAGCGCCATAAGGACATCAAAAATGGCTTGTCTGCACCGCCTAGACCCACACTTGCCAATATCGTCAACCTGATGACCAAGCCGCAGTGGTGTATGAATATGCTGGGCACCAAACGTCATAGCTTTGGCAATATCGTCGGTCATGCAAAAGGAGTGGACGACTTATCTTCTCTCACCGCTTGGACGGAAGAGCAATTTGATCCGCGCTTGAGCTGGGATGACGTGGCACGCATCAAAGATATGTGGGGCGGTAAATTAATTATTAAAGGTATCATGGAACCTGAAGATGCCATTATGGCTGCTCGTAGCGGTGCCGATGCACTGGTCGTCTCAAACCACGGTGGCCGTCAATTAGATGGCGCCCTTTCCTCCATATCTGCCCTATCCGATATCGTACAAGCGGTGCATGCTGAAAATAGCGATATCGAGGTGTGGTTAGACAGCGGCATTCGCTCCGGTCAGGATGTGCTAAAAGCCATTGCGCTTGGCGCGAAAGGCACAATGATTGGTCGCGCTTTTCTTTACGGTCTGGGCGCTTATGGCGAAGATGGCGTGCGCCGTGCGCTGGAAATCATCCATAAAGAATGCGATCTATCGATGGCGTTCTGTGGTCACACTGATATCAATAATGTCACCACTGATATATTGGTAAAGGGCACTTATGAGAATCTCAAAGTTGCTAATCGTTAAATTTGTCGTTAAACATGTCATTAAAACGGTCGTTAAAACGATCCATTATTAAGGGCACTAATCGTTTAAGAGTACTAGTCATTAAATCATAATGTCATGCAGATGTCTGACATTATTTGATCATACCCTTTATACTCTATTTATAACATTCTAATGATATCTCACCTTTATGACCATTCAACAATTATTAAAAACAGCCCCTGTCACCACGCTGTTACTAGCCAGCTTTATTGGGTTATTCATCATGCAGGTACTGACAGGCGTCGATGCCAATAATCCATCGACTGAGGCGCTCTTAAAATGGGGTGCCAATGCATTGCCATTTACCATGGGCGATGAGCCGTGGCGCTTGGTCAGCAGTGCCTTTTTACACATCGGCTTGATGCATTTATTGTTTAATGGATTTGCTATGTATTTCTTTGGGCAGATTGCCGAGCCGATGTTTGGCTCAGCCAAGTTTTTGGCATTGTTTTTACTGGCGGCGATCGGGGGCAACTTACTGAATAATTATGTCACGTGGCACAGTATTGTAGAAGGAACTGGTCAACCGGGTCTATCGGCTGGGGCGTCAGGTGGCATCATGGGTATCGGCGCAGCACTATTAATAGCCGCACTGTTTAAAATATCGGTCAATGGCATGGTGCTCAATCTTAAGAGCTTGATATTTATCATGGGCATCAACCTAGTTTATGGTTTTGCCGTACCGGGTATCGACAATGCGGGGCATATTGGCGGCGCGGTGACTGGCTTAGTGATTGCACTGGCATTCGCAATCGCCTACCGTCAGCGTATGACAATAGCGTTACAGAATATGCCTAACCCAGCCACTTATAAAGACCGTTATCGAACGACTTATATCAATTTTCCAGCAAGCAGCGATACTGACTCTTCTGCTAATAACGAGCGCTTTAATAATGCTGATTTTGACAATAACAGCAGTTTCCACCCCGACTCTGCTGTAAACTCACACTTAAATACTCATGCTAGTCGCAGCCACCTTAGTGAACAGGAAACAACGACCAAATCTATCCTTATTTGGCAATTACTACCATGGCTAATGATGCTACTGATTAGCATTGGCTTTATTTGGTGGTGGCAAGATATTCATAATCAAATACTACAAATATTAAAAACCATTGAGTAAACCTTCATAGTTATTTATCATTGCTAAATAGTTCATGATAACAGCTTACTGGTTAGGTTTTTCTTACTCGCTTCTTGCTATAAGTCAGAGCACTTTTAAACCGCTACGGTGTTACCCGCCCTAGATGTACTCAGTTTACTATCTGCGGTCGGTCGCCTTGTAGCGATTCTAAAATTTCTTGACTATACACAATTGCCCCCAATTATTTCATCCATTCACGAGACTCTATTATGTTTAAACCTGTAGCGCTACCTCATATTTCTACGCGCGTCACGCTTAGCGCATTAACGGCTACCGCGTTATTTAGTGTCGCCAGTATGTCCAATGCTGCACTTTTTAAGGACAATTTACCTACTGACCAAGACGCTGTATTAAGCGTGGGCGTCAACGTCATAGCCGTCAACTCAGCCTACGATATGGAAGACAGCCTCGATGTACGTGTGTTGCCGGGCGCGTTTTATGACAACAATAGATTCTATGTGCGCGGCGCCCAAGCGGGTGCTTATATTATTAATGATGGCAAAAATCAGCTGTCGGCTTATGCTCAGCTCGCTGGCAACGATTTCGATCCTGATGATGCTAGAGGCGCATTGCAAGGTTTTGATGAGCGTGAAGCGTCAGTCGCTGCTGGTCTGACTTATTTGCGCCGCACGCCCGTCGGTGGTTTCCGTGCTCAAATCGCGACTGATGTTTTAGACCGTAGTGGTGGTAACACAGCTCGTTTGACCTATCTTGCTCGAATTACGAAAGACAAGCTAACAGTCTATCCAAGCATTGGCTTTGAATACAACGATGCTGACTATAATGAATACTATTATGGCGTCAGTGAAAAAGAGTCAGCGGAAACAGGCGTCGCCGCTTATAAGTCCAATTCGAGCTTGAACCCTTACGTTAACATTAGTGCCAACTATGATTTCAATGAACGCTGGGCATTGTTTGCCAATCAAAGCTTAAGCTATTTGCCGAATGAACAATACGATAGTCCTATGGTTGACTCGCGTACTGAGTCAACCTCGACGCTTGGTTTGCTTTATAAATTCTAATCAAGCTTAGATTTTTGATATATAGTTAAGTCTTTATAAAATCGATACAGCCCATATCATGAAACAGTTTAGGGAGATTATTCTCCATCCATCCTTGGCGTAGAAACTTAGCCTGTGCCCATTTTTTCT